>NZ_NCUO01000007.1:0-36037 GCF_002096495.1 Streptococcus oralis subsp. oralis
CTTGGTATTTGATAGATATTCAATTTTGAGTAGGTATTACTCAGAGTTAAGTGACGATAGCCTAGGAGATACACCTGTACCCATGCCGAACACAGCAGTTAAGCCCTAGAACGCCGGAAGTAGTTGGGGGTTGCCCCCTGTGAGATATGGAAGTCGCTTAGCTCGAGGGAGTTTAGCTCAGTTGTAATTGAGAGGAAATCGAAATTACAATCGGCGGATGAGAGAAACGAAGTTTCTTACCGTTGGCTGAGCTAGACTCCGCCCTTTGGGAGTTTAGCTCAGCTGGGAGAGCATCTGCCTTACAAGCAGAGGGTCAGCGGTTCGATCCCGTTAACTCCCATTTTAGCGGGTGTAGTTTAGTGGTAAAACTACAGCCTTCCAAGCTGTTGTCGCGAGTTCGATTCTCGTCACCCGCTTTGAACTTTGTTCAATTACCAAGTTTTTTAAACTTGGGCGCGTAGCTCAGGTGGTTAGAGCGCACGCCTGATAAGCGTGAGGTCGGTGGTTCGAGTCCACTCGTGCCCATTTATAAATATGGTCCGTTGGTCAAGGGGTTAAGACACCGCCTTTTCACGGCGGTAACACGGGTTCGAATCCCGTACGGACTATTTATTGGAGGATTACCCAAGTCCGGCTGAAGGGAACGGTCTTGAAAACCGTCAGGCGTGTAAAAGCGTGCGTGGGTTCGAATCCCACATCCTCCTTTTTATATTAACGCGGGATGGAGCAGCTCGGTAGCTCGTCGGGCTCATAACCCGAAGGTCGTAGGTTCAAATCCTGCTCCCGCAATTTGGCTCGGTAGCTCAGTTGGTAGAGCAATGGATTGAAGCTCCATGTGTCGGCGGTTCGATTCCGTCTCGCGCCATATTTTATTTATAACTTGGAAGGGTAGCGAAGAGGCTAAACGCGGCGGACTGTAAATCCGCTCCTTCGGGTTCGGGGGTTCGAATCCCTCCCCTTCCATTACTTTAGTTACGGGCATAGTTTAAAGGTAGAACTAAGGTCTCCAAAACCTTCAGTGTGGGTTCAATTCCTACTGCCCGTGTTAATATGATTATGGCGGGTGTGGTGAAGTGGTTAACACACCAGATTGTGGCTCTGGCATGCGTGGGTTCGATCCCCATCACTCGCCTATTTTATATTATTGGGGTATAGCCAAGCGGTAAGGCAAGGGACTTTGACTCCCTCATGCGTTGGTTCGAATCCAGCTACCCCAGTTACTATTTGCCGGCGTGGCGGAATTGGCAGACGCGCTGGACTCAAAATCCAGTGTCCGCAAGGACGTGCCGGTTCGACCCCGGCCGCCGGTATAGTAATAAAGACAAGGTTTTCGGACCTTGTTTTTTGATTTGGTGAAGATTTTGATATTTTTCTTTAAGTACAGATAACTGATGAATCATCTTTTTCTTCTTATTCTAATCATTTTTAGTGTATTTTTGGTATAATATTACTTATTCACAATTTATTTTGATTATGAAAGAGTTTGGTGATTAATGTCTCGGTCTGTTGAATTACTAAAGAAACGTTACTTAAAGAATATAAAAGAGAACCCAGATTTATTTATTGGGATTGAGTTAGAATATCCTATTGTAAATTTAGAGGGTGAAGCTACAGATGGTGAAGTTGTTAAGGATCTCTTTCGGTATTTACCATCAGTATTGGGCTTCACTATCGAAAAAGTGGATGATTTTGGGAATCCAATTCAGTTGCTTGATCCAGTCAGCCAAGATACGATCTTGTTTGAGGTTGCTTATACGACGATTGAGTTTGCATTCGGAAAGGCCGAATCTATCCAAGAGGTAGAAGAACGCTTTAACTTCTATATGGCTACGATTCAGAATAAGTTGGGTGAAGCTAACCATGCTATTGTTGGCTGCGGCATTCATCCCAACTGGGATAAAAATGAGAATTGTCCAGTGGCTTATCCCCGCTATCAGATGTTGATGGATTATCTGAATTTGAGTAGAAATGTAACTAAATCAGATTTACATCATTTCCCTGAGTATGGTGCCTTTATCTGTGGAAGTCAGGTTCAACTGGACGTTTCAAAGTCCAACTACTTGCGGGTTATCAATGCTTTTACGCAAATTGAAGCTGCAAAAGCCTTTTTATTTGCCAATTCTGAGTTTTCAGGGGAAGATTGGGATACTAAGATTTCAAGGGATATTTTTTGGGAAGAATCCATGCACGGGATTTATCCTGAAAATGTAGGCGTCAATGCCAGACTCTTCAAAGATGAGAATGATTTTTTTGATTATCTAGATCATTCTGCGATTTTTACTGCGGAGCGTGGTGGGCAGACCTATTATTTTTATCCGATTCAGGCTAGGGACTATTTGGCTACACCTGAAATCCAAGCATTTACCCTTAATGGGGATGAGGTGTTAATTCATCCTCAGGAGGAGGATTTCCAAACTCATCGTAGTTACCAGTACCAAGACTTAACGACTCGAGGAACAGTTGAGTTTCGTAGTGTCTGTACGCAACCCTTGAATCGTACCTTTGCTGCGGCGGCTTTTCATTTGGGTTTGTTGCTCAATTTAGACAAGTTAGAAGCTTACTTGCAATCTGCACCATTTTTTACCACATTTGGTCGTGATTATAAGCTTTTAAGACGACAATTTTCTAAAAAACAACTCACAGATGAAGAAGAAGCTGCGGTTCTCGAGTTTTCTAAAGACTTACTCATCCTAGCTGAGGAAGGACTGGAGAAAAGAGATAAGCAAGAAATGGTTTATTTAGAGCCTTTGAAGAAAGAATTGGGATTATAATTTCTCTTATAAAGGGAGAATTTTCTGAAAAATCGTGATATAATGGAAGAGACTATAGATAAAGGATAGAGATTCATGACATTAGTTTATCAATCAACGCGTGATGCCAATAATACAGTAACTGCCAGCCAAGCTATTTTGCAAGGTTTGGCGACGGATGGTGGTCTGTTTACTCCGCTTACTTATCCAAAGGTGGATTTGGACTTTGACACATTAAAAGATGCTTCTTACCAAGAAGTGGCTAAATTAGTTTTATCAGCATTTTTAGATGACTTTACGGCTGAGGAGTTGGACTACTGTATCAACAATGCCTACGATAGCAAGTTTGATACTCCAGCTATTGCGCCATTGGTGAAACTGGATGGGCAATACAACTTGGAATTGTTCCATGGTTCAACGATTGCCTTTAAAGATATGGCCTTGTCTATCTTGCCATACTTTATGACGACAGCCGCTAAAAAGCATGGTTTGGAGAACAAGATTGTCATTTTGACAGCGACATCTGGTGATACTGGAAAAGCTGCTATGGCAGGGTTTGCGGATGTGCCTGGAACTGAGATTATCGTCTTTTATCCAAAAGATGGTGTCAGCAAGGTACAAGAGTTGCAAATGACTACTCAGACTGGCGACAATACTCATGTTATCGCTATTGATGGAAACTTTGATGATGCACAAACAAATGTGAAACATATGTTTAACGATGTAGCTCTTCGTGAAAAATTGGCTGCCAATAAACTGCAATTTTCATCAGCTAACTCTATGAACATTGGTCGTTTGGTACCACAGATTGTTTATTATGTTTATGCCTACGCTCAGTTGGTCAAGTCTGGTGAGATTGTGGCTGGTGAAAAGGTCAACTTCACAGTACCAACTGGAAACTTTGGAAATATCTTGGCTGCCTTTTATGCCAAGCAAATTGGTCTGCCAGTTGGTAAATTAGTCTGTGCTTCAAATGACAACAATGTCTTGACAGACTTCTTCAAAACACGTGTTTACGATAAGAAACGTGAGTTTAAGGTAACGACTAGCCCATCTATGGATATCCTAGTATCTTCAAACTTAGAGCGTTTAATTTTCCATCTTTTGGGGAATGATGCGGTTAAGACAGCTGAACTCATGAATGCTTTGAGTACACAAGGACAATATGAATTGACAGACTTTGATGCAGCGATTCTGGAACTCTTTGCAGCTGAATATGCGACTGAGGAAGAAACTGCGGCAGAAACTAAACGTGTTTATGATACAGATGCCTATATCGAGGATCCACATACGGCGGTTGCCTCAGCTGTTTATAGAAAATACCAAGCGGCTACTGGGGATGCGACTAAGACAGTGATTGCTTCAACTGCTAGTCCCTACAAGTTCCCAGTGGTTGCCGTAGAAGCGGTAACAGGAAAAGCAGGCTTGACTGACTTTGAAGCCTTGGCTCAATTACATGACATTTCAGGAGTGGCAGTGCCACCAGCGGTTGATGGCCTTGAAACAGCTCCGGTTCGTCATAAAACAACAGTGGCAGCTGCTGACATGCAAGCAGCGGTGGAGACTTATCTAGGACTTTAAGACAGAGGGAGTAAACTCGGTTGGGAAACCAACTGAGTTTCTTTTCATCAGGAGGAGAGATTGTTTAAGAAAAATAAAGACATTCTTAATATTGCATTGCCAGCTATGGGTGAAAACTTTTTGCAGATGCTCATGGGAATGGTGGACAGTTATTTGGTCGCTCACTTGGGCTTAATCGCCATTTCAGGTGTTTCAGTTGCTGGCAATATTATCACCATTTATCAGGCGATTTTTATCGCTCTAGGAGCTGCTATTTCCAGCGTTATTTCAAAAAGTTTGGGGCAGAAAGATCAGTCCAAGTTGGCTTATCACGTGACAGAGGCTCTCAAGATAACCCTATTGCTGAGTGCACTTTTAGGCGCCTTATCGCTCTTTGCTGGGCAAGAGATGATAGGGCTCTTGGGAACTGAGCAGGATGTGGCCGAGAGTGGTGGGCTCTACCTATCTTTGGTGGGTGGATCGATTGTTCTCTTGGGCTTGATGACGAGTCTAGGTGCCTTGATTCGTGCAACGCATAATCCGCGTCTACCTCTCTATGTTAGTCTTTTATCCAATGCCTTGAATATTCTTTTTTCAAGTCTAGCTATTTTTGTCCTTGATATGGGGATAGCTGGTGTTGCTTGGGGGACTATCTTGTCTCGCTTAGTCGGTCTTGTGATTTTGTGGTCGCAATTAAAGCTTCCTTTTGAGAAACCGACTTTTGGACTCGATAAAGACTTACTGACCTTGGCATTGCCAGCAGCAGGAGAACGTCTCATGATGCGGGCTGGAGATGTAGTGATCATTGCCTTGGTTGTTTCTTTTGGGACGGAGGCAGTAGCGGGGAATGCAGTCGGAGAAGTCTTGACCCAGTTTAACTATATGCCTGCCTTTGGCGTCGCTACGGCGACGGTCATGCAGGTAGCTCGAGCAGTTGGAGAGGATAACTGGGAAAGAGTAGATGATTTGAGCAAGCAAACCTTTTGGCTTTCCCTGCTTCTTATGTTGCCCTTAACACTCAGTATCTATGCCTTGGGGACACCATTGACTCATCTCTATACGACCGATCCTGTAGCGGTCGAAGCGAGCGTTTTGGTGGCACTGTTCTCCCTACTAGGAACCCCCATGGCGACAGGGACAGTTATATATACGGCAGTTTGGCAGGGATTGGGAAATGCTCGCCTCCCCTTTTATGCGACAAGTATTGGGATGTGGTGTATCCGAATTGGCACAGCTTATCTGATGGGTATTGTTCTTGGTTGGGGCTTACCTGGTATTTGGACAGGGACTCTCTTGGATAATGGTTTCCGTTGGTTATTTCTACATTACCGTTACCAGCGTTATATGAGCTTGAAAGGATAGGAGATGCAAAAAACAGCTTTTATTTGGGATTTAGACGGGACTTTATTGGACTCTTACGAAGCGATTTTGTCAGGGATTGAGGAGACCTTTGCTCAATTTTCTATTCCTTATGATAAGGAAAAAATGAGAGAGTTTATCCTCAAGTTTTCTGTGCAGGATTTGCTGGAGCAGGTGGCTGAAGAGAGAAACCTGGATGCGGAAGTGCTCAACCAGGTGCGTGCTCAGAGCCTGTCTGAGAAAAATGCCCAGGTAGTTTTGATGCCAGGTGCGCGTGAAGTTTTGGCTTGGGCAGACGAAGCAGGGATTCAGCAGTTTGTCTATACTCATAAGGGAGACAATGCGCTTACTATTTTAAGAGACTTGGGGTTGGAATCCTATTTCAAAGAGATTTTAACCAGTCAGAGTGGCTTTGCGCGCAAGCCCAGTCCAGAAGCGGCGACCTATCTGCTAGACAAGTATGAGTTGGATCCTGAGAACACCTACTATATAGGAGACCGGACTTTGGATGTGGAATTTGCTCAGAATAGCGGCCTTCAAAGCATCAATTTTTTAGAGTCGTCTTATGAAGGGAATCACATGATTCAAGAGTTAGCAGATATTCCTCATATTTTTGAGGATTGGGGACGAGAAGATTGTGTCAGTTTTGTGACAGAAACCTAACAAACTATTTCAAGTAATCGAGTTTGTTACAAGGAATAGACAGTTCTGTTAAATAGGCCCGAGAGGGCTTTTTTTCTGCTTTTTTTGTGTTATGATAGACAGGTACTCATTTGAAAGGAATATGAACGAATGAAGAAAAGAATAATTTTAGCCTCAACAGTAGCCTTGTCTCTTGCTCCCGCATTAGGAGCTAAAGCTCAAGAAATCTCTTGGACAGCACGTAGCGTTGAGCAAATCCAAAATGATGTGACGAAAAACGAGAACAAAAACAGCTATACAGTTCAGTATGGTGATACCCTGAGCACGATTGCAGAAGCTTTGGGAGTAGATGTAACGGTTCTTGCTAATTTGAACAAAATTACCAATATGGACTTGATTTTCCCAGATACTGTCCTCACTACAACTGTCAATGAGGAAGAAGAGGTAACGGAAGTTGAAATCCAAGCTCCTCAAGCAGATGCTAGTGAAGAAGTGAAGACTGCGACAGCTGATTTGACGACAAATCAAGTGACAGTTGATGAACAAACAGTTCAAGTAGAAGACCTTTCTCAACCAATTGAGGAAGCTCCAACTGCAACAGAGACTGAAAAACCAGCAGAAGTAGCGCCAAGTTCAGAAGTTTCTGAGACAGCGACAGTTGCTGAAGAGACACCATTTACAGAAACACCTGTAGCTGAAGAAACAGCTGAAACGACTCCAGCGGAAGCACCAGTAGCAGAAACGCCTGCTGATACAAGAGGAACAAGTGCAACAGCAGCAACAACAGCAACTTCTGACGCTGCAACGTCGACTTATCAAGCAGAGCAAAGCCAAACTCCTTCAAGAACTTATTCAGCTCCAGCAACTGAAACACCTGCTGATACAACAGGATCAAGTGCAACAGAAGCAGCATCAACAGCAACTTCTGACACTGCAACTTCGACTTATCAAGCAGAGCAAAGCCAAACTCCTTCAAGAACTTATTCAGCTCCAGCAGCTCCTGACTATGCAGGACTTGCTGTAGCTAAGTCTGAGAATGCTGGTCTTCAACCACAAACTGCAGCCTTTAAGGAAGAAATCGCCAACTTGTTTGGCATCACATCCTTTAGTGGTTACCGTCCTGGTGACAGTGGGGACCATGGTAAAGGTTTGGCCATCGACTTCATGGTTCCAGTGAGTTCAGCACTCGGAGATCGAATTGCAGAATATGCAGTCCAAAATATGGCTAGCCGTGGCATCAATTATATCATCTGGAAACAACGTTTCTACGCTCCATACGATAGTAAATATGGACCAGCCTACACGTGGAATCCAATGCCAGACCGTGGTAGCGTAACCGAAAACCACTATGACCACGTTCACATTTCAATGAACTAATCATTAAAATGGAAGTTGGGAACTGATTAAGTTCCCGCTTCTTTTTTTGTGTGATAGTTTCAGGGGAATGGGAAGATTATTCTGAAGCAAGGTGGGCCTGCTATTTTGACTCTGCTGAGTATGTTACTTTTGAAATAAGAAAACCAGCGTCCTGAGCGACGCTGGTTTTTGTATGCTCTTATCCATTTCGACGTTTACGGGCTAGTAGGGCTCTGTAAAAGAAGATATGATTGTTTTGGATATAGGGAAGGATTGAAAAACTAGCAATTCCAAAAGTGATCCAATTGAGGAAGTACCAAGGAAGTAGTTGTAAGTCGAGGACAAAGCGTTGAAATTTGTAACCCTTCATCAAGAAACGGCTGGTTTTCAGGATTTGACGGGGTTTAGCCTGTCCTAAATCTAGAGTGTCGCAGAGGAGGAATTCTACCTGCGAGTAAGCGTAATGTTGCGGGATATAGAGGGCATTTCCTACAATCATCAAGATGAGGCTCGCGAAAAAGTAGAGTCCAAAGGCCATAAGGAATTGCTCCGTTTCAACGGATGAGAGGTCTAATTTTGGAAATTCAGGATGTAGGGCGACAAATCTCCGAGCCAAGAGATTGCTATAAAAAAGAAAATAAACGCCTACTAAGTTTGGAATGCTCCATAAAAAAAGGTAGAAACGTTTGAGGAGTAGGGTCAGGAAGGCCTGCGAGAAGCGCTCTTCAGCAAAGAGGGCTAGACTAGATTTTACTGAGAGTTCCGTATCAGGATCCTTGAGGAGTCTGAGTGTCGCAAAGGCAGCACCTGCTAGAAAAATAGCGCTCATAAAAGAAACCACTAGCGGGAAGAGATAGGCTTGGAGAACTTGTGCCAGCATGCTGAAAAAGGATTGCTCTAAAACACTTTCTTGGAGACGAGCCAAGGGGTTGAGAAAGCCTGACAAGATGACCAACATACTAGGAAGGAGATAGACCAGAAGGAGGCGGGGATTTTCAGCCTGAAATTGCCTCGTCTGCAGACGAATGGTTTTTAAATCAATTTTTGGGTATTTCATTCTCTCATTATACCATAGTTCGTGACAGTTCCAGCTTTTTTTGATAAAATCATACAGTATGCCTTTGGGCGCAAAGTATGAACTGGGACTGTTTTTCCCAGCTTCGGAGGTAAAAAATGTCAGATTCACCAATCAAATACCGTTTGATTAAGAAAGAAAAACACACGGGAGCTCGTCTGGGAGAAATCATCACCCCTCACGGCACCTTCCCGACACCTATGTTTATGCCGGTTGGGACCCAAGCTACTGTCAAGACCCAGTCACCAGAGGAGTTGAAGGAGATGGGATCAGGAATTATCCTGTCTAATACTTATCATCTCTGGCTTCGTCCTGGAGATGAACTCATCGCACGCGCAGGTGGTCTCCACAAATTTATGAACTGGGACCAACCAATCTTGACGGATAGTGGTGGTTTCCAGGTTTATTCCCTAGCAGATAGTCGTAATATCACCGAAGAAGGAGTAACTTTTAAAAACCATCTCAATGGTTCCAAGATGTTCCTATCGCCAGAAAAGGCCATCTCTATTCAGAATAATCTGGGCTCAGACATCATGATGTCCTTTGACGAATGTCCTCAGTTTTACCAACCTTACGACTACGTTAAGAAATCCATCGAGCGTACCAGTCGTTGGGCTGAGCGTGGTTTGAAGGCTCACCGTCGTCCACAGGATCAAGGTTTGTTTGGAATTGTGCAGGGGGCAGGATTTGAAGACCTTCGCCGTCAGTCAGCTCATGACCTTGTCAGCATGGATTTCCCTGGATACTCTATCGGTGGTTTGGCTGTGGGAGAAACGCACGAAGAAATGAATGCCGTCTTGGATTTCACAACCCAGCTTCTCCCTGAAAATAAACCTCGCTATTTGATGGGTGTCGGAGCGCCAGACAGCTTGATCGATGGGGTCATTCGTGGTGTGGATATGTTTGACTGTGTCTTGCCGACTCGTATCGCTCGTAACGGAACTTGTATGACCAGCCAAGGTCGTTTGGTTGTCAAGAATGCCCAATTCGCTGAAGACTTTACGCCACTGGATCCTGAGTGTGATTGCTACACATGTAAGAACTATACACGCGCTTATCTTCGCCACCTGCTCAAGGCTGACGAAACCTTTGGTATCCGCTTGACTAGCTACCACAATCTCTACTTCTTGCTCAACCTCATGAAGCAGGTCCGTCAAGCCATCATGGATGACAATCTCTTGGAATTTCGTGAGTATTTTGTGGAAAAATATGGTTACAATAAGTCAGGGCGCAATTTTTAAAGTGTAAAAATAGAATGCCAAAATCCTAAGTTTTCTCTTAGGATTTTTCCTATTTTTTTGATAGAATAGGGAGTATAATGGAATGGAAATTAGGTGGTGTTTTGCTTCCTAATTTAATGGAGAATAGACTCGTATGCGTATTAAATGGTTTTCCTTGATTAGGATTACAGGTTTACTTTTGGTGCTTTTGTACCACTTCTTTCAAACGATCTTTCCTGGAGGATTCTTTGGGGTAGATGTCTTTTTCACTTTTTCAGGATTTTTGATCACCTCCCTCCTTTTAGAAGAATTTGGGAAGGCACGCCAGATCGATTTGCTGGGCTTTTTTAAGAGACGGTTTTACCGCATCGTGCCACCTGTGGTGCTGATGGTTTTGGTGACCATGCCTTTTACTTTCTTGGTTCGTCAAGACTATGTTGCTGGAATTGGTGGCCAGGTTGCTGGAGTTCTCGGTTTTATGACCAACTTCTACGAAATGTTAACAGGGGGAAGTTATGAATCCCAGTTCATTCCGCATCTCTTTGTTCACAACTGGAGCCTAGCTGTTGAGGTTCACTACTATATCCTTTGGGGCTTAGCGGTTTGGTTTTTATCGAAACGTTCAAAATCTAGTAGTCAATTGAGAGGGATGGTCTTTCTCCTTTCTGCTGGAGCTTTTATCATTAGCTTTTTCTCCATGTTTATTGGTAGTCTAATGGCGAGTTCCTATTCATCTGTCTACTTTTCAAGTTTGACCCATGTCTATCCCTTCTTTTTAGGAAGCATTTTGGCGACGGTTGTGGGGGTTCGTCAGACGAGCGATTTAGTCAAGCAGTTTGATCGGATGTGGGATATTCGTCAGAATCTACTGGTATTTGCTGCAGGTCTCTTGGTGTTAATGCTCTTGACTTTCTTTGTCAAGTTCACCTACCTGTTTGCGTACTTATTTGGTTTCTTGCTAGCAAGTTTAGCGGCAGTGACCATGATTTTTGCTGCGCGTGTCTTGCATGAGAAAACGCCTGAGATACAAGAACCTCGGATCATTACATTTTTAGCGGATACCAGCTATGCGGTTTATCTCTTCCACTGGCCTTTTTATATTATCTTTTCTCACTTGATGAGTAATCTGCCTGCTGTTATTCTGACGATCATCTTTTCTTATTTCTTTGCTATCCTATCCTTCTATATTATTGAGCCGTTGATTGCCGGTAAATCCAATCCTTTAATACGGAAGATTAGTCGATTACCTCATATTAAACCAATTAGTGCTACTGGTGCTGGCATTCTTACCTTGCTTACCTTGATTATCATAGCTGTGGCTCCTCAGGTTGGAGCTTTTGAGACAGACTTGATGGTCAATGGTTTCAAACAAGCCCAGACCAATATAGGACAAACAAAGACTCTTGCTGAACAAGCTGAACTGAGTCGCCTAGGAATTTCTGAGGGAACAAGCCTAATAGGAGATTCGGTAGCCTTGCGTGCCAATACAGCCTTACAAGAGGCACTCCCTGAAGCGAATATCAATGCCCAGGTTAGCCGAACGACCAAGCAAGCCAATGACATCATGCTCAATAACAGTCAGAACAAGGCGCTGCTAAAAACAGTTGTCATTGCAACGGGAGTCAACAATCCTGAAGGTTACAAGAATGATTTGGACAGCATCGTGAACAATCTACCGAAAGGACACCATCTGATACTGGTGACACCTTATGAGGGAGACAAGAGCAAGGACACTTACACATCAGTGGAGCAGTATGCGGCTTATGCACGGGAATTAGCTGAAAAGAATCCTTACGTGAGCATCGCTGACTGGAATAAGGTTGCTAAGGAACATCCTGAAATCTGGGCTGGAACCGACCAAGTCCACTTTGGAAATGATAGCAACATGATTGAAGAAGGTGCTAAACTTTACGCAGAGACGATTGCAGCTGCTGTAAAGGCTGCTCAAGAACTGCCTGTAAAATCAAAATAAAATTAAAGAGTTGGAAAAATCCAGCTCTTTTAAAATATCTCTAGAAAATAGGTCTATACCATTTACAAATGAAAAAGAAAGGTTTATAATGTAATTGACATAATAAATTCTAGAATCAATCTATCAAGGAGGTTATCATTATGCCTAATTATATTAAAGCGGATCAGTTTTTCTACCCACACGGAGTTCGTCGTGGCGGTTACTTGGAACTTGTGGATGGCAAGTTTGGCAAACATGTAGAACAGATTCCCGAGGGAGCTGAGGTGATTGACTATACAGGTTATAGCATTGCCCCAGGACTTGTGGATACCCATATTCATGGATTTGGTGGTGTGGATGTCATGGATAATAACATCGAAGGAACCCTTCATACCATGAGTGAAGGATTGCTTAGCACGGGTGTTACCAGCTTCTTGCCAACGACCTTGACTTCCTCTTACGAGCAGTTGCTTGCAGTAACTGAAAATATCGGTGCTCGTTACCAGGAAGCAAGTGGAGCCAAGATTCGTGGGATCTATTTTGAAGGTCCGTATTTCACAGAGAAATACAAAGGAGCCCAAAACCCTGCCTATATGAAAGACCCTCGTATGGATGAGTTTCGTGCTTGGCAAAAAGCAGCCAATGGCCTGCTCAATAAAATCGCCCTTGCGCCAGAACGCGAAGGTGTAGAAGACTTTGTTCGTACGATTACGGGTGAAGGAGTGACCGTTGCTCTTGGGCACTCCAATGCGACTTTTGATGAAGCTAAAAAAGCAGTCGACGCTGGAGCGAGTGTTTGGGTACATGCCTACAATGGGATGCGTGGGTTGACTCACCGTGAGCTCGGTATGGTGGGAGCCATGTATGAATTGCCACATACTTATGCAGAGTTGATCTGTGACGGTCACCACGTAGATCCAAAGGCCTGTGATATTTTGCTCAAGCAAAAAGGAACTGAAAATATCGCCCTTATCACAGACTGTATGACAGCTGGTGGCTTGGAAGATGGAGATTACATGTTGGGAGAATTCCCAGTAGTTGTTGCTAATGGAACTGCTCGCCTCAAATCGACAGGCAATTTGGCAGGTTCTATCCTTAAACTCAAAGATGGTTTGAAGAATGTGGTCGAATGGGGCATTGCGAATCCGCATGAAGCAGTCATGATGGCCAGCCTCAACCCAGCAAAATCTGTTCACATCGATGATGTCTGTGGTCAAATCCGTGAAGGTTACGACGCCGACTTTATCGTATTAGATAAAGATTTGGAATTGGTAGCAACCTACCTAGATGGTGTGAAACGTTATCAAGCCTAAAAAGATAAAAATAGGGGTCAATAAAGGACTCCTATTTTTATGATAGGCTGAAAAGCTATTTAAAGAAGTCTTCCTAAAGGGAAAGGCAAGCAAAATCCTTTTCTTGTAATAAAAAATTAGATATAATATACGATACAAAGGAAGTAGTAAGAATGTATCGTGTTATAGAAATGTATGGGGATTTTGAACCGTGGTGGTTCATAGAAGGTTGGGAAGAAGATGTCATCATGAGTCAATCTTTTGACAAGTATTATGATGCTCTAAAATATTATAAATCATGCTGGTTTGAGCTGGAAAAGAAGAATCCTCTTTATAAGAGTCGGAGTGATTTGATGACTATTTTTTGGGATCCTGCCGACCAACGCTGGTGTGATGAGTGTGATGAGTATTTGCAACAGTACCATTCTTTGGCACTTTTACAGGATGAGCAAGTCATTCCCGATGAAAAGCTACGTCCAGGCTACGAAAAACAAACAGGTCAAGAAAAGCACCGTTCTTGCCGCATGAAATGGAGATAAAAAGTAACTTTTAAAAGTTGCTTTTTATTTTTTTCAATTTTTTGCGAATAGTTAGATAAGGAGGGCGGTATGGTACAAGAAATTGCACAGAAAATTATTGCTACTGCGAAAGAAAAGAAGGCTCAGGATATCTATTTCATTCCCAAGGAAAAGTCCTACGAGCTTCACATGCGGGTTGGAGACGAGCGGTGTCTCGTTGACTCCTATGAGTTTGATGTTTTAGCTGCTGTGATTAGTCATTTCAAGTTTGTAGCGGGTATGAATGTAGGGGAGAAGAGACGTAGTCAGCTGGGCTCTTGCGACTATCAGCATGGGGAGAAGGTGTCTTCTCTGCGTTTGTCTACCGTAGGAGATTATCGGGGACATGAGAGTTTGGTTATTCGTTTGTTACACGATGAAGAGCAGGATTTGCATTTTTGGTTTCAGGATATTAAAGAATTGGGCAAGCAGTACAGGCAACGGGGACTCTATCTCTTTGCAGGTCCAGTCGGAAGTGGCAAGACGACCTTGATGCACGAATTGGCCAAGTCACTTTTTAAGGGGCAACAGGTTATGTCCATCGAAGATCCTGTCGAAATCAAGCAGGACGACATGCTCCAGTTGCAGTTAAATGAAGCGATTGGCTTGACCTATGAAAATCTCATCAAACTGTCTCTCCGGCATCGTCCTGACCTCTTGATTATTGGTGAAATTCGGGATAGCGAGACGGCGCGTGCAGTAGTTAGAGCCAGTTTGACAGGGGCGACAGTCTTTTCAACTATTCATGCCAAGAGTATCCGAGGTGTTTATGAACGCCTTCTGGAGTTGGGTGTGACGGAGGAGGAACTAGCAGTTGTCCTGCAAGGAGTCTGCTACCAGAGATTAATCGGGGGAGGAGGAATCGTTGACTTTGCAAACAAAGACTATCAAGAACACCAGCCAACTAGCTGGAATGAGCAGGTTGATCAGCTTCTTAAAGATGGACATATCACAAGTCTTCAGGCTGAAACGGAAAAAATTAGCTACAGCTAAGCAGAAGAAAATCATCACCTTGTTTAACAACCTCTTCTCCAGTGGCTTTCATTTGGTGGAAATTATTTCTTTCTTGGGCAGAAGTGCTTTGCTGGAAAAGGACTATGTGGCCCAGATGCACCAAGGATTGTCTCAGGGGAAATCTTTCTCAGAAATGATGGACAGCTTGGGTTTTTCAAGTGCTATTGTCACTCAGTTATCCCTAGCTGAAGTCCATGGGAATCTTCACCTGAGTTTGGCAAAGATAGAAGAATATCTGGATAATTTGGCCAAGGTCAAGAAGAAGTTAATCGAAGTGGCGACCTATCCCCTGATTTTGCTGGGATTTCTCCTGCTAATCATGCTGGGGTTGAGAAACTATCTACTTCCCCAACTGGACAGTAGCAATATTGCCACTCAAATCATCGGCAATCTGCCACAAATATTTCTGGGACTAGTGCTGGTTTGCTCTCTATCTTTACTTTTAGCCCTCACTTTCTACAAAAGAAGTTCCAAGATGCGGGTTTTCTCGATGTTGGCACGGGTTCCCTTTCTAGGAATCTTTGTCCAGACCTATCTGACGGCCTATTACGCGCGTGAATGGGGCAATATGATTTCGCAGGGAATGGAGCTGACGCAGATTTTTCAGATCATGCAGGAACAAGGTTCCCAGCTCTTTAAAGAAATCGGTCAAGATCTGGCTCAAGCCCTGCAAAATGGCCGCGAATTTTCTCAGACTATAGGAACCTATCCTTTCTTTAAAAAGGAGTTGAGTCTCATCATCGAGTATGGGGAAGTCAAGTCCAAGCTGGGGAGTGAGTTGGAAATCTATGCTGAAAAAACTTGGGAAGCCTTTTTTACCCGAGTTAATCGTACCATGAACTTAGTACAGCCACTGGTTTTTATCTTTGTGGCTCTGATTATCGTTTTACTTTATGCGGCAATGCTTATGCCCATGTATCAAAATATGGAGGTAAATTTTTAAAGTGAAAAAACTCATGACAAATTTAAAAAAAGCCAAGGTTAAAGCTTTCACTTTGGTAGAGATGCTAGTGGTCTTGCTCATCATCAGTGTTCTTCTCTTGCTCTTTGTGCCCAATTTGACCAAGCAAAAGGATGCCGTAGATGATAAAGGAAAAGCTGCTGTTGTCAAGGTCGTAGAAAGCCAGGCAGAGCTCTATAGTCTGGACAAGAATGAAGATGCTAGCCTTAGCAAATTACAAGCGGACGGCCGTATCACAGCTGAGCAAGCTAAAGCTTATAAAGACTACCATGCAAAACAAAAAACAAGTCAAACTGTTGCAGATTAAGGCCTTTACCATGTTTGAAAGTCTCTTGGCTTTAGGACTTGTGAGTATCATTGCTTTGGCCTTATCAGGCTCAATCCAGTCAAGTTTTGCAGCGGTGGAGGAGCAGATTTTCTTTATGGAGTTTGAAGAACTCTACCGTGAAACGCAAAAGCGTAGTGTAGCTAGTCAACAAAAGACAAGTTTGAGCATAGAGGGACAGACCATTAGCAATGGCAGTCAAAAGTTGACAGTTCCTAAAGGCATTCAGGCACCATCAGGACAAAGCATTATATTTGACCGAGCTGGGGGCAATTCGTCCCTGGCTAAGGTTGAATTTCAGACCAGCAAAGGAGTGATTCGCTATCAATTATATCTAGGAAATGGAAAAATTAAACGTATTAAGGAAACAACAAATTAGGGCAGTGATCTTACTAGAAGCAGTAGTAGCTTTGGCTGTGTTTGCCAGCATTGCGACCCTTCTTTTGGGGCAAATTCAGAAAAATAGACAAGAAGAGGCAGAAATCTTGCAAAAGGAAGAAGTCTTGCGTGTGGCGAAGATGGCCTTGCAAACAGGTCAAAATCAAGTGAGGGTAAATGGAGTGGAAATCCAGGTGTTTGCTAGTGAAAAGGGATTGGAGGTCTACCATGGTTCAGATAAGTTGCTCGACCTTAAAGAGCAGTAAGGTAAGAGCGTTCACTCTATTAGAATCTCTGATTGCCCTTATCGTCATTAGCGGAGGCTTGCTCCTCTTTCAGGCTATGAGTCAGCTCCTCATTTCAGAAGTTCGTTACCAGCAGCAAAGCGAGCAAAAGGAGTGGCTCTTGTTTGTGGATCAACTGGAGGCAGAGTTAGAGCGTTCGCAGTTTGAAAAGGTAGAAGGCAATCGCCTCTACATGAAACAAGATGGTAAGAATATCTCTATAGGGAAGTCTAAATCGGATGATTTTCGAAAAACGGATACCAGCGGACGGGGCTACCAACCTATGGTTTATGGACTCAAATCAGCTCGAATTACAGAGGAAAATCAATTGGTTCGCTTTCGTTTCCAATTTCAAAAGGGCTTAGAAAGGGAGTTCATCTATCGTGTGGAAAAAACAAAAAGTTAAGGCAGGCGTTCTTTTATATGCAGTTACCATGGCAGCTATTTTTAGCCTTTTGTTGCAGTTTTATTTAAATCGGCAAGTCGCCCATCACAAAGACTTTGCCCTAAACAAAGAAAAGTTGGCAGCTTTTGCCATGGCCAAGCGAAGTAAAGATAAGGCTGAGCAAGAAAGTGGGGAACGAGTCTTCAACTTAGGAAAAGTCAGGTATCACAATACAAAAACAGGTTTTGCAACAAGTGTTCGTATGAATAAGGGCAACTATGAATTTCTCTTTCCTCCGATGAAAAACCAAGAAAAGAAAACAGCTAAAAAGGAAGAGGTAGCGACTGATTCAAGCAATCAAGCAGAGAAGAAAAAATCAGAAGAAAAGCCTGAAAAGAAAGACAAATCCTAGTCAATTCAACTTCTTTGTGCTAAACTAAAAGCATGAAACATGATTTTAATCACAAAGCAGAAACTTTTGATTCGCCCAAAAATATCTTTCTTGCAAATTTGGTTTGTCAAGCAGTTGAAAAACAGATCGCTCTTCTATCAGACAAAGAAATTCTGGATTTCGGTGGTGGGACAGGTCTATTAGCTTTGCCCCTAGCCAAGCAGGCCAAGTCGGTTACCCTTGTAGATATCTCGGAGAAAATGCTGGAGCAAGCCCGTTTGAAAGCAGATCAGCAAGACATCAAGAATATCCAGTTTTTGGAGCAAGATTTACTAGTAAGTCCCTTGGAGCAACAATTTGACCTGATTGTTGTCAGTCGGGTTCTTCATCATATGCCTGATCTAGATGCTACTCTTGCCATGTTTCACCATCATCTTAGGAAGAATGGACAGGTCCTCATTGCTGATTTTGTCAAGACAGATACCAATCATCATGGTTTTGATTTAGCTGAACTGGAAACCAAGCTCGCCCAGTTTGGTTTTTCAAGCATAGACAGTCAGATTCTCTATAGCGCTGAAGAATTGTTTCAAGGAAATTATTCAGAACTCTTTTTAACAGTAGCCCAAAAATCACTCGCTGACTAAAGCAGTGATTTTTTCTCTTCAGATGGAAAAAAGGAGGGAAATTTGATAAGATAGGAATATGGATTTTGAAAAAATTGAACAAGCTTATACGTATTTACTAGAGAATGTCCAAGTCATCCAAAGTGATTTGGCTACCAACTTTTATGACGCCTTGGTAGAGCAAAACAGTATCTACCTAGATGGCGAGACCGAACTAGAGCAGGTCAAGGAGAACAATCAAGCCCTTAAGCGCCTAGCACTTCGTAAGGAAGAGTGGCTCAAGACCTATCAGTTTCTCTTGATGAAGGCAGGACAAACGGAACCTTTACAGGCTAATCACCAGTTTACACCAGATGCCATTTCCCTCCTCTTGGTACTTGTTGTAGAAGAGTTGTTTGAACAAGAGGAAATTAGCATCCTCGAAATAGGTTCTGGTATGGGGATTCTGGGCGCTACCTTCTTGACTTCTCTCGCTAAAAAAGTGGATTACTTGGGAGTCGAAGTGGATGATTTGCTGATTGATTTGGCAGCCAGTATGGCAGATGTGGTTGGTTTGCAGGCTGGTTTTGTCCAAGGAGATGCCGTTCGTCCGCAAATGCTTAAAGAAAGCGACGTGGTCATCAGCGACTTGCCTGTTGGCTATTACCCAGACGATGCTATCGCTTCGCGCTATCAAGTGGCTTCTAGTCAAGAACATACCTATGCCCACCATTTGCTGATGGAACAAGGCCTCAAGTACCTTAAGTCAGATGGCTATGCTATTTTTCTAGCTCCGAGTGATTTATTGACCAGTCCTCAAAGTGACTTATTAAAAGGGTGGCTCAAAGACGAAGTGAGTCTGGCTGCTATCATCGCTCTGCCAGAGGATATTTTCTCAACTGCAAGCCAAGCTAAAAGTATTTTTGTCTTACAGAAGAAAAGAGACAAGGAAATAGAACCCTTTGTCTACCCTCTTACTAGCTTGCAAGATCCGTCAGTTTTGTTTACCTTTAAAGAAAATTTTCAAAATTGGAGCAAAGGTACTGAAATATAAAAGAGATTTTGTTATAATAGATGAAAACGCTTAAAAAGAGGTATCATCTTATGACAAAAACAATTGCAATCAATGCAGGAAGCTCAAGCTTGAAATGGCAACTTTATCAAATGCCTGAGGAAAAAGTTTTGGCTAAAGGCTTGATTGAACGTATTGGATTGAAAGATTCAATTTCAACAGTAAAATTTGACGGTCGTTCGGAGCAACAAATTCTTGATATTGAAGACCACACACAAGCCGTTAAAATTTTATTGGATGACTTGATTCGTTTTGACATCATCAAAGGGTACGATGAGATTACAGGTGTCGGCCACCGCGTCGTTGCAGGTGGTGAATATTTCAAGGAATCAACAGTTGTTGAGGGGGATGTGTTAGAAAAAGTTGAGGAATTGGGACTCTTGGCTCCTCTTCACAATCCAGCTAACGCAGCTGGAATTCGCGCATTTAAGGAATTGCTTCCAGATATTACCAGTGTTGTCGTATTTGACACCTCATTCCACACAACCATGCCAGAGAAGGCCTATCGCTACCCTCTACCAACTAAATACTACACAGACAACAAGGTTCGTAAATATGGTGCCCACGGGACAAGCCACCAGTTTGTCGCAGGAGAAGCAGCGAAACTTTTGGGCCGTCCTCTAGAAGATTTGAAATTGATTACCTGCCATATTGGTAACGGGGCTTCTATCACAGCTGTTAAGGGTGGGAAGTCTGTGGATACTTCCATGGGATTCACACCACTCGGCGGTGTGATGATGGGAACTCGTACAGGAGATATTGACCCTGCTATCATCCCTTATCTCATGCAATATACAGAGGATTTTAATACCCCAGAAGATATTAGTCGCGTTCTCAATCGTGAATCAGGGCTCATGGGAGTTTCTGGTCAGTCAAGCGATATGCGTGATGTGATTGCTGCCATGGAAGCAGGAGACCATGATGCGACTTTGGCTTATGAAATGTATGTTGATCGTATCCAAAAACATATCGGTCAATACCTTGCAGTCCTAAATGGAGCAGATGCGATTATCTTCACAGCAGGTATCGGTGAAAATGCAGCTTTGGTTCGTGAGGATGTCATTTCAGGTATCTCTTGGTTTGGTTGTGATGTGGATCCAGAAAAGAACGTCTTTGGCGTAACGGGAGACATCTCAACTGACGCAGCGAAAATCCGTGTCTTGGTTATTCCAACAGATGAAGAATTGGTGATTGCACGCGATGTTGAGCGCTTGAAAAAATAAGTAAATACACGTAAAATTTGATTGTAAAAAGAAGTTGGGAAAGAGATTTTCCAGCTTTTTTTATGTAGAAAATGTCTAAAACCTTGCTGTTATTGGCTTTTTCAAAAAATATGGTATAATAGTAGTAATTTAATAGATGGAGTTGAGTTTTGAAGAAAAGCTTTCGTGTAAAAAGAGAGAAAGATTTTAAGGCGATTTTCAAGGACGGAACAAGTTTTGCCAATCGAAAATTTGTTGTCTACCAATTGGAAAACCAGCAAAACCATTTTCGAGTAGGACTGTCTGTCAGCAAAAAGCTGGGAAATGCAGTTACCAGAAATCAAATTAAGAGACGAATCCGACATATCATACAAAATGCAAAGGGGAGTCTGGTAGATCATGTCGATTTTGTTGTGATTGCTCGAAAAGGGGTGGAAACCTTGGAATATGTAGAGATGGAGAAAAACCTACTCCACGTATTAAAGTTATCAAAGATTTACCAGGAAGGAAATGGGAGTGAAAAAGAAACTACAGTTGACTAGTTTGTTGGGCTTGTCCTTGTTTATCATGACAGCCTGTGCAACAAATGGTACAGCTAGCGATATAACAGCAGATTCGACAGACTTTTGGAGCAAATTCGTCTATTTTTTTGCTGAAATTATCCGCTTTTTGTCCTTTGACATTAGTATCGGAGTGGGGATTATCCTCTTCACGATTTTGATCCGGACGATTTTATTGCCGGTCTTTCAGACACAGATGGTTGCCTCTAGAAAAATGCAAGAGGCTCAACCGCGCATCAAGGCTTTGCGAGAGCAATATCCGGGTCGTGATATGGAAAGTAGAACCAAGCTAGACCAGGAGATGCGCAAAGTTTATAAAGAGTTAGGAATCAAACATTCATCCTCTCTCTGGCCGATTTTAATACAAATGCCGGTTCTCTTGGCGCTCTTTCAAGCCTTGAGTCGAGTAGACTTTTTGAAAACAGGTCACTTTTTATGGATTAATTTGGGAGGAGTAGATACAAGTTTTGTCCTTCCGATTTTGGCGGCAGTCTTTACCTTCTTGAGTAGCTGGTTATCGAATAAAGCTTTGTCTGAAAAAAGTGGAGCTACGACAGGGATGATGTACGGGATGCCGGTACTGATCTTTATCTTTGCCATCTCTGCGCCTAGTGGAGTCGCCTTGTACTGGGCGGTATCCAATGCTTATCAAGTTTTGCAAACCTATTTCTTGAACAATCCTTTCAAGATTATTGCTGAAAGAGAAGCAGTGGCGCAAGCAGAAAAAGATTTAGAAGGCAAGAAGAGAAGAGCCTTGAAAAAAGCACAGAAAAAGAAAAAATAAGGAGGAATCTGATAATGGTATTATTTACAGGTTCAACGGTTGAAGAAGCAATCCAAAAAGGATTGAAAGAATTAGACATCCCAAGAATGAAGGCCCACATCAAGGTCGTTTCGAAAGAGAAAAAAGGATTCTTAGGCTTGTTTGGTAAGAAGCCGGCTCAAGTTGATATCGAAGCGATTAGTGAAACGACAGTGATCAAAGCCAATCAGCAGGCCATTAAAGGGGTTCCAAAAGAAGTCAATGAAAAAAATGAACCCGTGAAAACAGTAAGTGAAGCAACTGTTGATTTGGGGCATGTAGTTGAAGCAATTAAGAAAATTGAAGAAGAAGGTCAAGGTGTCTCTGAAGAGGTCAAGGCTGAAATCTTGAAAAATGAAAAGCACGCCAGCACGATTTTGGAAGAAACAGGCCATATTTCAATTTTAAATGATTTGGAACCAGAGGATACTACCGAGGAAGTGGACTCTGCTCCAGAAAAAGAAACTGAAACGCAGGAAGCAACAAGCCAATCTTTAGAAGATTTAGGCTTGAAAGTAGAACCAAGTTATGACATCGAACAAGTGGCAACTGAAGTAGCTAACTACGTTCAAACCATTGTAGATGATATGGATGTTGAAGGGACGATTTCAAGTGACTACAATCGCCGCACCATTAATCTTCAAATTGACACCAATGAACCAGGTCGTATTATTGGCTATCACGGAAAAGTTTTGAAGGCTCTTCAACTGTTAGCGCAAAATTACCTTTACAATCGCTATTCGAGAACGTTCTACATCACAATTAATGTAAATGATTATGTTGAACACCGTGCAGAAGTCTTGCAAACCTATGCTCAAAAATTGGCGACTCGCGTTTTAGAAGAAGGACGTAGCCAACAAACAGATCCAATGTCAAATAGCGAACGCAAGATTATCCATCGCATTATTTCGCGCATGGATGGCGTGACGAGTTACTCTGAAGGTGACGAGCCAAATCGCTATGTTGTCGTAGATGCAGAATAAGCAAAGCAAAATCAGGTTCGTCCTGATTTTTTGCTAGGAAAGGAAAGATTCAGATATGCTGAAAGTAGTTAGAGAATACCTATCATTTGCAGGAGTCCAGTACCGTAATCCTGATAAAGCTGGTGATGAAAGAGAAAAGATGTTGGACTTGCGGCAAAAAGGTCAAGAGGCTCGAAAGTCTTTTACAGAACTGGCTAAAACTTTTCAAGCAAGTCATCCAGAATGGAAACTGCAACAGACTAGTCAGTGGATGAACCAAGCACAACGCTTGCGGCCACATTTCTGGGCCTATCTACAGAGAGACGGACAAGTGGCAGAACCTATGTTGGCGCTGCGTTTGTATGGGGAAGGTTCAGATTTTGGGATTTCCTTAGAAGTTAGTTTCATCGAGCGCAAGAAAGATGAACAGACCTTAGACAAGCAAGTCAAGGTTTTAGAGCTTCCAGCGGTAGAAGAAATTTATTATCTAGTCTACTCAAATGGGGAAAGTCATAAGATGGAGGCTAATGAAGAAAATCGTCGTACTTTACGAGAGAAGCTGAGAAATCAGGAAGTTCGTAAAGTCTTAGTCAAGTCAGATGTTTCCTTCATTGAAAATCAGTCAGTAGAAGCGATATTGGAGAAGCTAGAAGACGCTTATACGCGCTTGCTCCCGTACTATGAAGTGACGAGGGGATAGACAAATCAAATGTGTTAGATGAACGCAAATTGTTTTATTGCTATTCTATGCATTTTTTCATATAATAGTAAAATAGGATGTGTGATTCATTAATCACCTCAAAGAGAAAGGAAATTCTATGTCAAATCTATCTGTTAATGCAATTCGTTTTCTAGGTATTGACGCCATCAACAAAGCAAACTCAGGTCACCCAGGGGTGGTTATGGGGGCTGCTCCTATGGCCTATAGCCTCTTTACAAAGCAACTTCGTATCAATCCAGCTCAACCAAACTGGATCAACCGCGATCGCTTTATTCTTTCAGCAGGACATGGTTCAATGCTTCTTTATGCCCTTCTTCACCTTTCTGGTTTTGAAGATGTTAGCATGGATGAAGTCAAGAACTTCCGCCAATGGGGTTCAAAAACACCAGGTCACCCAGAATTTGGCCATACTGCAGGGGTTGACGCTACAACTGGTCCTCTAGGACAAGGGATTTCTACTGCTACTGGTTTTGCCCAAGCAGAACGTTTCCTTGCAGCGAAGTATAACCGCGAAGGCTTCAATATCTTTGACCACTATACTTATGTGATCTGTGGCGACGGAGATTTAATGGAAGGTGTTTCAAGCGAGGCAGCTTCATACGCAGGTTTGCAAAAGCTCGACAAGTTGGTTGTTCTTTATGATTCAAATGACATTAACTTGGATGGTGAGACAAAAGATTCCTTCACAGAAAGTGTTCGTGACCGTTACAATGCCTACGGTTGGCACACAGCCTTGGTTGAAGATGGAACAGACCTTGAGGCTATTCATGCTGCTATCGAAACAGCTAAAGCTTCAGGAAAACCATCTTTGATTGAAGTGAAGACTGTTATTGGATACGGTTCTCCAAACAAACAAGGAACTAATGCTGTACATGGTGCTCCTCTTGGAGCAGATGAAACTGCCGCAACTCGTCAAGCCCTTGGTTGGGACTACGAACCATTTGAAATTCCAGCTGAAGTTTATGCTGATTTCAAAGAAAATGTTGCAGATCGTGGCGCATCAGCTTATCAAGCTTGGACTAAATTAGTTGCTGACTATAAAGAGGCTCATCCAGAACTGGCTGCAGAAGTAGAAGCCATTATTGACGGCCGTGACCCAGTTGAGGTGACTCCAGCAGACTTCCCAGCCTTAGAAAATGGATTTTCTCAAGCAACTCGTAACTCGAGTCAGGATGCCTTGAATGTTGTAGCAGCTAAGCTACCAACCTTCCTAGGTGGATCAGCTGACCTTGCTCACTCAAACATGACTTATATCAAAACGGACGGACTTCAAGACGACGCTAATCGCTTGAACCGCAACATTCAGTTTGGTGTTCGTGAATTTGCAATGGGAACGATCTTGAACGGGATGGCTCTTCATGGTGGACTTCGTGTATACGGTGGTACTTTCTTTGTCTTCTCTGACTATGTGAAAGCAGCTGTCCGTTTGTCAGCCTTGCAAGGACTTCCTGTGACTTATGTCTTTACCCACGATTCGATCGCAGTTGGTGAAGATGGTCCAACTCACGAACCAGTTGAACACTTAGCAGGTCTGCGTGCTATGCCAAATCTCAATGTTTTCCGCCCAGCAGATGCGCGTGAAACTCAAGCGGCTTGGTACCTTGCTGTGACAAGCGAAAAAACACCAACTGCCCTTGTCTTGACACGTCAAAACTTGACTGTTGAAGAGGGAACAGACTTTGACAAAGTTGCGAAAGGTGCCTATGTTGTCTATGAAAATGCAGCTGACTTTGATACGATATTGATTGCAACAGGTTCAGAGGTGAATCTCGCTGTCGCAGCTGCCAAAGAATTGGCTAGTCAAGGCGCAAAAGTCCGTGTAGTCAGCATGCCATCTACAGATGTCTTTGACGCACAAGATGCAGCTTACAAGGAAGAAATCCTTCCAAATGCAGTCCGCCGTCGTGTTGCAGTCGAAATGGGTGCAACTCAAAACTGGTACAAATATGTTGGTCTTGATGGTGCAGTTCTCGGTATTGATACCTTTGGAGCATCTGCCCCAGCACCAAAAGTATTGGCAGAGTACGGATTTACAGTTGAAAATCTAGTCAAAGTCGTTCAAAACTTGAAATAATCGCAGAAAAATCAGAGTAAAAACTCTGATTTTTTTATTGCCATAAAACAAGGCACAACCTTGTAAAAGTAGCTGAAATTTGATATAGTAGTCCTATGTAAAATACAAAGGAGAAAACAATGGATCCAAATATTACTTTTTTAATCATGCTTGTAGGGATGATGGCCTTGATGTTCTTTATGCAACGTTCTCAAAAGAAACAAGCACAAAAGCGTATGGAAAGCTTGAACAAGCTTCAAAAAGGCTATGAAGTCATTACAATTGGTGGACTTTACGGAACAGTGGATGAAGTAGATACTGAAAAAGGAACAATCGTACTGGATGTAGATGGGGTCTACTTGACTTTTGAATTGGCTGCTATCAAGACCGTTTTGCCACTCAAAGAAGCTGTGACACCAGAAGGAACAGTTGTTGACGAAGGCGGAGCAATCGAAGAATAAAACGGGACCTGTCACTCCCGTTTTTCTATGAGATGAGAGGAAAAGGGATGAAAAAAATAGTATTTGTGTGCTTAGGAAATATTTGCCGTAGCCCCATGGCAGAGTTTGTGATGAAGTCCATGACGAGTGATTATCAAGTTGAGAGTCGTGCAACTTCGTCTTGGGAACATGGTAATCCGATTCATAAGGGAACGCAGGCGATTTTCCAGCAGTATCAGATCCCGTATGACAAAGATAAAACATCGCTTCAGATTGGCAGAGAAGACTTTGAATCGTTTGATTACGTTATCGGAATGGATGCTTCAAACGTTTCAGATCTGCGTCAAATGTGCCCTCAGGAACTACAGTACAAGATCTACTATTTTGCGGCTGAAAGTGTCCCAGATCCTTGGTATACAGGAGATTTTGAGGAAACCTATGCTCGTATTACAAGTGGATGTCAACGCTGGCTAGATCGATTAGAAAATGAGACTGACAATGGAAAAGCTTAAACAATTTTATGAGAAGTGTAGAGTTTACCTAACTCGTCCTAGGTTAGAACTCATTGCAGTTGTCGTAATGGTACTCTGTGCTCTTTCGATATTTCTGCTAAATACGCCTAAAAAGGGTGTCCTGACACTTGATGGTGGAGCTCTTGTTTATGATGGCACCTTGGTACGAGGGAAAATGAATGGTCAAGGGACCCTGACCTTTGAAAACGGAGACCAATATACAGGTGATTTCAATAATGGAGCCTTTAACGGGAAAGGAACTTTCCAATCAAAAGATGGCTGGAAATACGAAGGTGATTTTGTAAACGGTCAGGCTGAAGGTCAAGGGAAGTTGACGACAGAGCAAGAAGTTGTTTATGAAGGAACCTTTAAACAAGGCGTTTTTCAACAAAAACAGTAGTCTCCAAGTTAGGAGACTATTTTCAAAATCTAAAAAGAAAACGCTTTCTACTTTTGAATTCGATAACTAACTATCAACTAGAAAAAACTTTGTGAAATAAAAAAATTTTTTCCATAATTTCACAATCGTCCAGACAAAACTCTATTGCGTAGCTATATTGAGAAAAAAATCACAATCTCGGAAAAATTCTTTGTGAAATACTTATGAAACTGTTTACAAAGCATAAAAAAAGAGTTATAATAAACTTGTGAAAAAATTAACAAAGGATAAAATCCTTAAAGGCTATGGAGGATAATATGGCTGATAAAAAAACAGTAACACCAGAGGAAAAACAACTTGCTGCTGATAAGCATGTCGATGGTCTCGTGAAAAAAGCCTTGGTTGCGCTTGATGAAATGCGCAAGTTGAACCAAGAGCAAGTTGACTATATCGTGGCAAAAGCTTCGGTTGCAGCACTTGACGCACACGGTATCCTTGCACAACACGCAGTTGAAGAAACTGGTCGTGGAGTATTTGAAGACAAGGCAACAAAGAATCTATTTGCCTGCGAACACGTAGTGAACAATATGCGTGGAGTTAAAACAGTTGGAGTTATTGAAGATGATCCAATTACAGGTTTGACAAAGATTGCGGAGCCTGTAGGGGTAATCTGTGGTGTCACTCCGACAACAAACCCAACTTCAACAGCGATTTTCAAATCACTCATTGCTTTGAAAACACGTAACCCAATCGTTTTTGCCTTCCACCCATCTGCTCAAGAATCATCAGCTCACGCAGCACAAATCGTTCGCGATGCAGCGATTGCAGCTGGTGCTCCTGAGAACTGTGTGCAATGGATTACAAAGCCATCTATGGAAGCAACTGGAGCGCTTATGAACCACGAAGGTGTTGCGACTATCCTCGCAACTGGTGGGAATGCCATGGTTAAAGCTGCATACTCATGTGGAAAACCAGCTCTTGGGGTAGGTGCCGGAAACGTTCCTGCCTATGTAGAAAAATCTGCTGACCTTCGTCAAGCTGCTCATGACATCGTTATGTCTAAATCATTTGATAATGGGATGGTCTGTGCATCAGAACAAGCTGTTATCATTGATAAAGAAGTATATGACGAATTTGTAGAAGAATTCAAATCATATCACACTTACTTTGTAAACAAAAAAGAAAAAGCCCTTCTTGAAGAATTCTGTTTCGGTGTGAAAGCTAACAGCAAAAACTGTGCAGGTGCTAAACTAAATGCAAACATCGTTGGTAAACCAGCAGCATGGATTGCTGAACAAGCAGGATTTAGCGTTCCAGAAGGAACAAACATCTTGGCTGCAGAATGTGCAGAAGTAGGACCAAAAGAACCATTGACTCGTGAAAAATTGTCACCAGTTATCGCTGTCCTAAAAGCTGAAGATACAGAAGACGGTCTTAAAAAAGCTCGTCAAATGGTTGAGTTTAACGGACTTGGTCACTCAGCAGCCATCCATACAAAAGACGAAGCTCTTGCTAAACGCTTTGGTACAGAAATCAAAGCAATGCGTATTATCTGGAACTCTCCATCTACTTTCGGTGGTATCGGTGACGTATACAATGCCTTCATTCCATCGTTGACACTTGGATGTGGTTCATATGGACACAATTCAGTCGGTGATAATGTGAGTGCGATCAACCTTCTAAACATCAAGAAAGTAGGAAAACGTAGAAATAATATGCAGTGGTTTAAAGTTCCTTCAAAAATTTACTTCGAACGCAATTCTATCCAATACCTTCAAACATGTGAAGATATTGAACGCGTTATGATTGTTACAGACAAATCGATCGAAAAACTTGGTTTTGTTCAACGCATTATTGACCAATTGAACAAACGCAGCAACCGTGTAACTGTCCAAGTCTTCTCAGATGTTGAACCAGACCCAGATATCACAACTGTAGAACGTGGTACTGAAGTAATGAGAGCATTTGAACCAGACACAATCATAGCTCTTGGTGGTGGTTCTCCAATGGATGCAGCGAAAGTAATGTGGCTCTTCTACGAACAACCACAAATCGACTTCCGTGACTTGGTTCAAAAATTCATGGACATCCGTAAACGTGCCTTCCGCTTCCCATCACTTGGTAAAAAAGCGAAATACATTGGTATTCCAACAACTTCAGGTACAGGTTCAGAAGTAACACCATTTGCCGTTATCTCTGATAAGAAAAACAATCGTAAATACCCATTGGCTGACTACTCATTGACACCAACTATTGCGATTGTTGACCCTGCTTTGGTTGAGTCAGTTCCAGACTTCATCGCTGCGGATACAGGTATGGACGTCTTGACTCACGCGACTGAAGCCTACACTTCAAACTTCGCTAACGACTATACAGACGGTATCGCCCTCCAAACAATCAAACTTGTCTTTGAATGGTTGGAAAAATCTGTTAAGACAGCTGATCCAGAAGCTCGCGAAAAAATGCACAATGCATCTACAATGGCTGGTATGGCCTTTGCCAATGCCTTCCTTGGTATGAGCCACTCAATGGCCCACAAGATCGGTGCGGTTCACCATACTGTTCACGGACGTACAAACGCAATCTTGCTTCCATACGTTATCCGTTACAATGGTACTCGCCCATCTAAGACGACTACATGGCCTAAGTATAACTACTGGAAAGCTGACGAAAAATTCCAAGATATTGCTAGAATGCTTGGATTGCCTCACTCAACTCCAGAAGAAGCAGTTGAAGCATACGCTAAAGCTGTTTACGAACTTGGTGTTGCAGTAGGTATCAAGATGAACTTCAAGGATCAAGGAATTGATGAAAAAGCTTGGAAAGACAGTTTGCATGAAATTGCCTTGCTTGCTTATGAAGATCAATGTTCACCTGCTAACCCTCGCTTGCCAATGGTAGCTGACATGGAAGAAATCATGGCAGATGCTTACTATGGTTATGCAGAACGACCAGGGCGTCGTAAATAATCGTTTATCAGCCTAGAGGCAGGAGTGATCCTGTCTCTTTTTTGTAAACTCTGAAAGAGTTGAAATTGTAGTTTCACCTTGATAATGAAGAGAATATGCAGATATTATAAAAGATTCTAGAGATATGCTTTGGAAATAAAAGAATGAATGAATAAAAAGGGGGAGAAAAAGTAGAAAAGCAGGAGAGAAAATCAACGCCCGTACTTGCAATTAAACTCAAATAGTTATATAATAGTTTTGTTGAAAGGTGATTTGTAGTGATTCAAGTTACTCTTTTCACAATAAAATTTTCATGATTTTCATAAGGAGGAAATCACTAATGGTAGTTAAAGTTGGTATTAACGGTTTCGGACGTATCGGTCGTCTTGCTTTCCGCCGTATCCAAAACGTAGAAGGTGTTGAAGTTACTCGCATCAACGACCTTACAGATCCAGTTATGCTTGCACACTTGTTGAAATACGACACAACTCAAGGTCGTTTCGACGGTACTGTAGAAGTTAAAGAAGGTGGATTCGAAGTTAACGGTAAATTCGTTAAAGTTTCTGCTGAACGTGATCCAGAACAAATCGACTGGGCTACTGACGGTGTAGAAATCGTTCTTGAAGCAACTGGTTTCTTTGCTAAGAAAGATGCAGCTGAAAAACACCTTAAAGGTGGAGCTAAGAAAGTTGTTATCACTGCTCCTGGTGGAAACGACGTTAAAACAGTTGTATTTAACACTAACCACGATGTTCTTGACGGTACTGAAACAGTTATCTCAGGTGCTTCATGTACTACAAACTGCTTGGCTCCAATGGCTAAAGCTCTTCAAGACAACTTCGGTGTTGTAGAAGGATTGATGACTACTATCCATGCTTACACTGGTGACCAAATGATCCTTGACGGACCACACCGTGGTGGTGACCTTCGCCGTGCTCGCGCTGGTGCTGCAAACATCGTTCCTAACTCAACTGGTGCTGCTAAAGCTATCGGTCTTGTAATCCCAGAATTGAACGGTAAACTTGACGGATCTGCACAACGCGTTCCAACTCCAACTGGATCAGTTACTGAATTGGTAGCAGTTCTTGAAAAGAACGTTACTGTTGATGAAGTAAACGCAGCTATGAAAGCAGCTTCAAACGAATCATACGGTTACACAGAAGATCCAATCGTATCTTCAGATATCGTAGGTATGTCTTACGGTTCATTGTTTGACGCAACTCAAACTAAAGTTCTTGACGTTGATGGTAAACAATTGGTTAAAGTTGTATCATGGTACGACAACGAAATGTCATACACTGCACAACTTGTACGTACTCTTGAATACTTTGCAAAAATCGCTAAATAATTCTTGAGTCGATAAAAGCAAGGCCTTCCGGTCTTGCTTTTTCTATTTTTAGATAAAACAAAATGGATGATAGTGTCATCCATTTTGTTTTAATTCTGTTTCGAAAGTATCCGAGAGGGCAGTAAAACTCAATTGTTCTAAGGTGAGTGGATGGGTAAAGGAAAGTCGAAAGGCGTGGAGCATAAGCCGATTTGTCTTTGATTTACTATTATAGAGAGGATCGCCTAGGATAGGGTGCTTATGGTGAGAAAGGTGAACACGGATTTGATGCGTTCGACCGGTCTTTAGTTTGCAACGGACAAGGGTAGTCTGATTTGGAAATTGCTTTAGTCGGCTTACCTGGGTTTCGGCATGTTGCCCCTTTTTGGGATCTACCACTCGTTTTCTGCGATCGTGTCGATCACGACCAATTTTATCTCGGAAGATAAGTTCTTTGTTCCCCACTTGCCCCTTTACGAGTGCCCAGTACTCGCGAGCAATTTCCTTCTTCTCCAACAAACGATTGAGAATGGGTAGGATAAAAGGATTTTTAGCAAAAAGCACTAAACCGCTTGTTTCCATATCCAGGCGATGAACGACATAGCAGGTTTGACCAATGTAGGCAGAGACATGGTTGAGAAGGGCAATTTCATCAGGTTGATTTCCATGAGTTTTCATTCCCTCTGGCTTGTTAACGATAATGAGATGTTGGTCTTGATAAACCTCTTGAACGAGGTCTGGATTTCCCCAAAGGATTTCTTTTTTGGGATAATCTTCCTCGTCAAAAGTCAACTGGCAAACGTCTCCTGGTTTGACCATCTCGTTCCAGTGAACTTCTTTGTGGTTAATTAAGATGTTCTTTTTTGTTCTCAAGAAATGGCGGATCTTTCTAGGGATGAGGAGTTGTTCCTCTAGGAATTGTTTGACCGTCATTTGAGGCAAGGATTCGGGTAATGTAAATGTGAATTGCATACAGATATTGTAACAAAAAAAGCCCTATTTGGATAGGGAATAGCTAAATTCTTGAGTTCCTATGGTGAAGATGATAAAATAAACGCATGAAATTAGATAAATTATTTGAGAAGTTTCTTTCTCTCTTTAAAAAAGAAACGAGTGAATCAGCAGAGTCTGATTCTACTAGTATGCGTCGTTCTCGGAGCGATAGAAAAAAACTAGGCCATGTAGGTCCGATTCGGAAATTTTGGCGTCGTTACCATCTGACAAAAATCGTCATCATTTTAGGGTTAAGTGCAGGTTTGCTAGTAGGAACCTACCTATTTGCCATAGCCAAATCTACCAATGTTAATGATTTGCAAAATGCCTTGAAAACACGAACTCTGATTTTTGACCGCGAAGAAAAAGAGGCAGGCGCCCTATCAGGTCAAAAGGGAACCTATGTTGAACTGACAGATATCAGTAAAGACTTGCAGAATGCTGTCGTCGCGACAGAGGACCGTTCCTTTTATAAAAATGATGGGATTAACTACGGTCGTTTCTTTCTAGCCATCCTTACAGCGGGTCGTTCTGGAGGGGGGTCTACCATCACTCAACAGTTGGCGAAAAATGCCTATCTTTCTCAGGACCAAACCGTTGAACGGAAGGCCAAGGAGTTTTTCCTTGCCTTAGAGTTGACAAAGAAATACAGCAAGGAGCAAATCCTTACTATGTACCTCAATAACGCCTACTTTGGAAATGGGGTATGGGGTGTTGAAGATGCAAGTAAGAAATATTTCGGTGTATCAGCTTCACAGCTAACGCTTGATCAGGCGGCCACTCTAGCAGGGATGCTCAAGGGACCAGAATTGTATAATCCATTAAATTCTGTTGAAACTTCGACCAACCGTAGGGATACTGTATTACAAAATATGGTTGCAGCGGGCTATATTGATAAAAATCAAGAGACCGAAGCGGCTGGAGTAGATATGGCTTCTCAACTGCAAGATAAGTATGAAGGCAAAGTTTCGGATTATCGTTACCCGTCCTATTTTGATGCAGTTGTCAACGAAGCGGTTTCCAAGTACAATCTCACAGAAGAAGAGATTGTCAACAACGGCTATCGAATCTACACAGAGCTTGACCAAAACTACCAAGCAAACATGCAGGTTATTTATGAAAACACTTCGCTATTTCCAACAGCAGAAGACGGAACGCATGCAGAATCGGGTAGTGTCGCTCTAGAACCCAAGACTGGTGGAGTGCGTGGAGTTGTTGGTCGTGTAGCTGGTGATGACAAACCAGGCTTCCGCAATTTTAACTATGCCACTCAGTCTAAGCGTAGCCCAGGCTCAACCATTAAACCTTTAGTTGTTTATACACCCGCAGTAGAAGCAGGATGGGCCTTGAACAAGCAACTGGACAATCATACGATGCAGTACAACAGTTATCAAGTAGACAACTATGCGGGCATTAAGACATCTCCAGAAGTGCCTATGTATCAGGCCTTGGCGGAATCACTCAACCTACCGGCAGTTGCGACTGTAAATGAATTAGGTATTGACAAAGCTTTTGACGCTGGGGAGAGATTTGGCCTGAATATGGAAAAAGTTGACCGAGTTCTTGGAGTTGCTCTTGGTGGAGGTGTGGAGACGAATCCTCTCCAGATGGCGCAAGCCTATGCAGCCTTTGCCAATGGAGGTCTAATGCCTGAAGCTCATTTCATCACTCGTATTGAGAATGCCAGCGGTCAGGTCATAAAGAGTCATAAAAATTCCCAAAAACGAGTGATTGATAAGTCGGTAGCTGATAAAATGACCAGTATGATGCTAGGAACATTTACCAATGGTACAGGAATTAGTTCGTCACCAGCGGATTACGTTATGGCTGGTAAAACAGGTACGACTGAAGCTGTTTTCAACCCAGAATATACCAGTGACCAGTGGGTGATTGGCTATACTCCAGATGTTGTAATCAGCCACTGGCTCGGTTTCCCAACAACAGATGAGAGTCATTATCTAGCAGGTTCGACCTCAAATGGAGCAGCCCATGTCTTTAGAAGTATGGCTAATACCATTTTGCCCTACACTCCAGGTAGCACTTTTACAGTTGAGAATGCTTATAAACAAAATGGGATTGAACCAGAAAATACGAAAAAGCAGGCCGTTGAAAATGAGACAAACCAGTCTGAGGATCCGATAGGAGATATTCGTAGTCGTGCTCAAAATCTTGTAGATGAAGCAGGTCGGGCGATTTCAGAAGCCAAGATAAAAGAAAAAGCCCAGACAATATGGGACTCAATCCTTAATCTATTTCGTTAAGAGGCTTGTCAAAGCCTAGGTTTCTTGTTATAATAGATAAGATGGAGGCGTTATGGCACTAAAAAAAGCAAGCCTAGCTTGTGCAGTTTGTGGTTCAAGGAATTATTCAATCAAAATTAGTGGGAACCCCAAGCCAACACGACTAGAAGTAAATAAATTTTGTAAACATTGTGGAAAATATACGACACATAGAGAAACGAGATAGGAGAGAACGATGGGCTTTATTAAGGATATTTTTAAACTTCTTAAAGAAACAACTTGGCCAACTCGCAAAGAAAGCTGGAGAGATTTTCGCTCTATTATGGAATACACAGCCTTCTTTGTGGTCATCATTTACATTTTTGACCAGTTGATTGTATCAGGTTTGATTCGATTTATTAACATTTTTTAGAAGAAAAGTGGAGAAGTTCTGCTAACTTTCTTCTATCATATGTATGAAAGGAAATATCATGGATAGTTTTGACAAGGGATGGTTTGTTCTACAAACTTATTCTGGCTATGAAAATAAGGTAAAAGAAAATCTATTGCAACGTGCGCAAACATATAACATGTTGGATAATATTCTACGTGTTGAGATTCCAACACAAACCGTGCAAGTTGAGAAAAATGGAAAGAAAAAGGAAGTTGAAGAGAATCGCTTTCCAGGTTATGTCCTTGTAGAAATGGTCATGACCGATGAAGCATGGTTCGTCGTTCGAAACACACCTAACGTAACAGGATTCGTCGGCTCACACGGTAACAGATCAAAACCAACTCCACTTTTGGAACAAGAAATCCGTGATATTCTGGTTTCAATGGGACAAACTGTTCAAGAGTTCGATATTGATGTTGAAGTTGGCCAGACAGTCCGCATCATTGATGGCGCTTTTGCAGACTACACAGGTAAAATTACTGAAATTGATAACAACAAAGTGAAGATGATTATCTCTATGTTTGGTAATGATACGATTGCAGAAGTGAATCTCAACCAAATTGCAGAATTATAACCCCAGAGAGGCTTTGCCTCTCTTTTTATGTGCCGTTGGGGGAGGAAGAAGTATAGAATAGAGGAAGTAGACCCAGTGGCTCGCGCATTTTGCTAAACTAAATGCAGAAAGGAGAGGTCTATGAATCTAAAAGATTTATATGAAGAAAGTAAGGGAATCGTCCATAAGTGTCGCAAAGATTATCATTTGCATCTGTGGGAGAAAGAGGACTGGGATCAGGAAGGCATGTTATGTCTGTATGAGCTGGTGAGTTGCAACCCAGAGTTACTAGAGGGGGAGCGCCATCGACTTTATGTCTGCTTTAAAACAAAGTTTAGAAATCGTATCCTAGATTACATCCGTAAACAGGAAAGCCACAAGCGCCGTTTTGACAAAGAACCCTATGAAGAGGTGAGTGAGATTAGCCATCGTCTAGGAGAGAAAGGACTCAGGCTGGACGATTATTATCTCTTTCACGAACTTCTAAAGAATTACAAATCAAAGCAGAGTATGGAAAAACAAGAATTAATAGACCGTCTAATGGGAGGAGAAGTCTTTAGAGGACGTAAAGCTCTCCTGAGAGAACTTTCCCTTATCTTTTCAGAATTTCGATAAAGAGAAAAAAAGTCCTTGACAAAGGCGGAAAAGTAGGTATAATAGAAAGAGTTGAAAAGCTCAAGGTCCGTTGGTCAAGGGGTTAAGACACCGCCTTTTCACGGCGGTAACACGGGTTCGAAT
>NZ_NCUO01000006.1:0-4867 GCF_002096495.1 Streptococcus oralis subsp. oralis
AAAAAACAATAAATCTGTCAGTGACAGAAATGAGTGAGAACTCAAACTTTTAATGAGAGTTTGATCCTGGCTCAGGACGAACGCTGGCGGCGTGCCTAATACATGCAAGTAGAACGCTGAAGGAGGAGCTTGCTTCTCTGGATGAGTTGCGAACGGGTGAGTAACGCGTAGGTAACCTGCCTGGTAGCGGGGGATAACTATTGGAAACGATAGCTAATACCGCATAAGAGTAGATGTTGCATGACATTTGCTTAAAAGGTGCAATTGCATCACTACCAGATGGACCTGCGTTGTATTAGCTAGTTGGTGAGGTAACGGCTCACCAAGGCGACGATACATAGCCGACCTGAGAGGGTGATCGGCCACACTGGGACTGAGACACGGCCCAGACTCCTACGGGAGGCAGCAGTAGGGAATCTTCGGCAATGGACGGAAGTCTGACCGAGCAACGCCGCGTGAGTGAAGAAGGTTTTCGGATCGTAAAGCTCTGTTGTAAGAGAAGAACGAGTGTGAGAGTGGAAAGTTCACACTGTGACGGTATCTTACCAGAAAGGGACGGCTAACTACGTGCCAGCAGCCGCGGTAATACGTAGGTCCCGAGCGTTGTCCGGATTTATTGGGCGTAAAGCGAGCGCAGGCGGTTAGATAAGTCTGAAGTTAAAGGCTGTGGCTTAACCATAGTACGCTTTGGAAACTGTTTAACTTGAGTGCAAGAGGGGAGAGTGGAATTCCATGTGTAGCGGTGAAATGCGTAGATATATGGAGGAACACCGGTGGCGAAAGCGGCTCTCTGGCTTGTAACTGACGCTGAGGCTCGAAAGCGTGGGGAGCAAACAGGATTAGATACCCTGGTAGTCCACGCCGTAAACGATGAGTGCTAGGTGTTAGACCCTTTCCGGGGTTTAGTGCCGCAGCTAACGCATTAAGCACTCCGCCTGGGGAGTACGACCGCAAGGTTGAAACTCAAAGGAATTGACGGGGGCCCGCACAAGCGGTGGAGCATGTGGTTTAATTCGAAGCAACGCGAAGAACCTTACCAGGTCTTGACATCCCTCTGACCGCTCTAGAGATAGAGTTTTCCTTCGGGACAGAGGTGACAGGTGGTGCATGGTTGTCGTCAGCTCGTGTCGTGAGATGTTGGGTTAAGTCCCGCAACGAGCGCAACCCCTATTGTTAGTTGCCATCATTCAGTTGGGCACTCTAGCGAGACTGCCGGTAATAAACCGGAGGAAGGTGGGGATGACGTCAAATCATCATGCCCCTTATGACCTGGGCTACACACGTGCTACAATGGCTGGTACAACGAGTCGCAAGCCGGTGACGGCAAGCTAATCTCTTAAAGCCAGTCTCAGTTCGGATTGTAGGCTGCAACTCGCCTACATGAAGTCGGAATCGCTAGTAATCGCGGATCAGCACGCCGCGGTGAATACGTTCCCGGGCCTTGTACACACCGCCCGTCACACCACGAGAGTTTGTAACACCCGAAGTCGGTGAGGTAACCTTTTAGGAGCCAGCCGCCTAAGGTGGGATAGATGATTGGGGTGAAGTCGTAACAAGGTAGCCGTATCGGAAGGTGCGGCTGGATCACCTCCTTTCTAAGGATAAGGAACTGCACATTGGTCTTGTTTAGTCTTGAGAGGTCTTGTGGGGCCTTAGCTCAGCTGGGAGAGCGCCTGCTTTGCACGCAGGAGGTCAGCGGTTCGATCCCGCTAGGCTCCATTGGTGAGAGATCACCAAGTAATGCACATTGAAAATTGAATATCTATATCAAATAGTAACAAGAAAATAAACCGAAACGCTGTAGTATTAAAAGAGTTTATGACTGAAAGGTCAAAAAATAAGGTTAAGTTAATAAGGGCGCACGGTGGATGCCTTGGCACTAGGAGCCGAAGAAGGACGTGACAAACGACGATATGCCTTGGGTAGCTGTAAGTAAGCGATGATCCAGGGATTTCCGAATGGGGGAACCCAACAGGTACTACCTGTTACCCGCATCTGTTAAGGATGTGAGGAGGAAGACGCAGTGAACTGAAACATCTAAGTAGCTGCAGGAAGAGAAAGCAAAAGCGATTGCCTTAGTAGCGGCGAGCGAAACGGCAGGAGGGCAAACCGAAGAGTTTACTCTTCGGGGTTGTAGGACTGCAATGTGGACTCAAAGATTATAGAAGAATGATTTGGGAAGATCAGCCAAAGAGAGTAACAGCCTCGTATTTAAAATAGTCTTTGTACCTAGCAGTATCCTGAGTACGGCGGGACACGTGAAATCCCGTCGGAATCTGGGAGGACCATCTCCCAACCCTAAATACTCCCTAGTGACCGATAGTGAACCAGTACCGTGAGGGAAAGGTGAAAAGCACCCCGGGAGGGGAGTGAAATAGAACCTGAAACCGTGTGCCTACAACAAGTTCGAGCCCGTTAATGGGTGAGAGCGTGCCTTTTGTAGAATGAACCGGCGAGTTACGATATGATGCGAGGTTAAGTTGAAGAGACGGAGCCGCAGGGAAACCGAGTCTGAATAGGGCGCCTTAGTATCATGTCGTAGACCCGAAACCATGTGACCTACCCATGAGCAGGTTGAAGGTGCGGTAAGACGCACTGGAGGACCGAACCAGGGCACGTTGAAAAGTGCTTGGATGACTTGTGGGTAGCGGAGAAATTCCAAACGAACTTGGAGATAGCTGGTTCTCTCCGAAATAGCTTTAGGGCTAGCGTCGACATAAAGATTCTTGGAGGTAGAGCACTGTTTGGGTGAGGGGTCCATCCCGGATTACCAATCTCAGATAAACTCCGAATGCCAATGAATTATGGTCGGCAGTCAGACTGCGAGTGCTAAGATCCGTAGTCGAAAGGGAAACAGCCCAGACCACCAGCTAAGGTCCCAAAATAATTGTTAAGTGGAAAAGGATGTGGGGTTGCACAGACAACTAGGATGTTAGCTTAGAAGCAGCTATTCATTCAAAGAGTGCGTAATAGCTCACTAGTCGAGTGACCCTGCGCCGAAAATGTACCGGGGCTAAAACAATTTACCGAAGCTGTGGATACCTTTATAGGTATGGTAGGAGAGCGTTCTATGTGTGAAGAAGGTATACCGTGAGGAGTGCTGGAACGCATAGAAGTGAGAATGCCGGTATGAGTAGCGAAAGACAGGTGAGAATCCTGTCCACCGTAAGACTAAGGTTTCCAGGGGAAGGCTCGTCCGCCCTGGGTTAGTCGGGACCTAAGGAGAGACCGAAAGGTGTATCCGATGGACAACAGGTTGATATTCCTGTACTAGAGTATGTAGTGATGGAGGGACGCAGTAGGCTAACTAAAGCAGACGAATGGAAGAGTCTGTCTAAGCAGTGAGGTGTGAATTGAGTCAAATGCTTAGTTCTATAACATTGAGCTGTGATGGGGAGCGAAGTTTAGTAGCGAAGTTAGTGACGTCACACTGCCAAGAAAAGCTTCTAGCGTTTAAACATACTCTACCCGTACCGCAAACCGACACAGGTAGTCGAGGCGAGTAGCCTCAGGTGAGCGAGAGAACTCTCGTTAAGGAACTCGGCAAAATGACCCCGTAACTTCGGGAGAAGGGGTGCTGACTTTACGTCAGCCGCAGTGAATAGGCCCAAGCAACTGTTTATCAAAAACACAGCTCTCTGCTAAATCGTAAGATGATGTATAGGGGGTGACGCCTGCCCGGTGCTGGAAGGTTAAGAGGAGTGCTTAGCGTAAGCGAAGGTATGAATTGAAGCCCCAGTAAACGGCGGCCGTAACTATAACGGTCCTAAGGTAGCGAAATTCCTTGTCGGGTAAGTTCCGACCCGCACGAAAGGCGTAATGATTTGGGCACTGTCTCAACGAGAGACTCGGTGAAATTTTAGTACCTGTGAAGATGCAGGTTACCCGCGACAGGACGGAAAGACCCCATGGAGCTTTACTGCAGTTTGATATTGAGTGTCTGTACCACATGTACAGGATAGGTAGGAGTCTAAGAGATCGGGACGCCAGTTTCGAAGGAGACGTTGTTGGGATACTACCCTTGTGTTATGGCCACTCTAACCCGGATAGGTTATCCCTATCGGAGACAGTGTCTGACGGGCAGTTTGACTGGGGCGGTCGCCTCCTAAAAGGTAACGGAGGCGCCCAAAGGTTCCCTCAGAATGGTTGGAAATCATTCGCAGAGTGTAAAGGTATAAGGGAGCTTGACTGCGAGAGCTACAACTCGAGCAGGGACGAAAGTCGGGCTTAGTGATCCGGTGGTTCCGTATGGAAGGGCCATCGCTCAACGGATAAAAGCTACCCTGGGGATAACAGGCTTATCTCCCCCAAGAGTTCACATCGACGGGGAGGTTTGGCACCTCGATGTCGGCTCGTCGCATCCTGGGGCTGTAGTCGGTCCCAAGGGTTGGGCTGTTCGCCCATTAAAGCGGCACGCGAGCTGGGTTCAGAACGTCGTGAGACAGTTCGGTCCCTATCCGTCGCGGGCGTAGGAAATTTGAGAGGATCTGCTCCTAGTACGAGAGGACCAGAGTGGACTTACCGCTGGTGTACCAGTTGTCTTGCCAAAGGCATCGCTGGGTAGCTATGTAGGGAAGGGATAAACGCTGAAAGCATCTAAGTGTGAAACCCACCTCAAGATGAGATTTCCCATGATTTTATATCAGTAAGAGCCCTGAGAGATGATCAGGTAGATAGGTTAGAAGTGGAAGTGTGGCGACACATGTAGCGGACTAATACTAATAGCTCGAGGACTTATCCAAAGTAACTGAGAATACGAAGTGTGAGGTTTTCTTGGTATTTGATAGATATTCAATTTTGAGTAGGTATTACTCAGAGTTAAGTGACGATAGCCTAGGAGATACACCTGTACCCATGCCGAACACAG
>NZ_NCUO01000005.1:0-2821 GCF_002096495.1 Streptococcus oralis subsp. oralis
GATTGACTCGCGCTGGCTGAGGCTGACTGACTAGAACTTACCGAAGCAGACTGGCTCGCACTTGCAGATGCTGATTGGCTGGCACTCACTGAAGCAGACTGGCTAGCACTTGCAGATGCTGATTGGCTGGCACTCACTGAAGCAGACTGGCTAGCGCTAACTGAAGTGGATTCGCTGGAGCTTACGGACGCAGACTGGCTGGCGCTCGCTGATGCTGACTCACTTGCACTCAATGATGCGGATTGGCTCGAACTTACAGAAGCAGATTGGCTAGCGCTCACTGAAGCGGATTGACTAGAGCTCACTGACGCTGACTGACTAGCACTTGCAGATGCTGATTGGCTCGCGCTGGCTGAGGCCGACTGGCTGGCGCTCGCTGATGCAGATTCGCTGGAGCTTACAGACGCTGACTGACTAGCACTCAATGAAGCGGATTGACTTGCGCTCACTGAAGCGGACTGGCTAGCACTCACTGAAGCCGATTGACTTGAGCTCACCGATACAGATTGGCTCGCGCTCGCTGAAGCGGATTGACTCAAGCTTACTGAAGCTGATTGGCTGGCACTTGCTGAAGCTGATTGGCTTGAGCTGACTGAGGCTGATTGACTCGAGCTCACTGATGCAGACTGGCTCGAACTTGCTGAAGCCGATTCACTTGCGCTCGCTGAGGCTGATTGGCTCGAACTTACTGAAGCGGATTCGCTTGAGCTTAATGATGCAGACTGGCTCGCGCTCACTGAAGCGGATTGGCTTGAGCTTACAGAGGCGGATTGGCTAGCGCTCGCTGAGGCTGATTGACTGGCACTCGCTGAAGCAGATTGACTCGAACTTGCTGAAGCGGATTGACTGGCACTCAATGATGCAGATTGACTCGAGCTTATTGAGGCGGACTGACTCGAACTTGCAGATGCGGATTGACTGGAGCTTACTGAAGCTGACTGGCTTGCGCTGGCTGAAGCTGATTCGCTGGAGCTTACAGAGGCGGATTGGCTAGCGCTCGCTGAGGCTGATTGACTCGAACTCACCGATGCGGACTGGCTTGCGCTGGCTGAAGCTGATTGACTTGCACTTGCCGATACAGACTCACTTGCGCTTACTGAAGCTGACTGGCTAGCACTCGCTGAAGCGGATTGACTCGAACTTACTGAAGCAGACTGGCTAGCACTTGCTGAGGCTGACTCACTTGCGCTTACAGATGCAGACTGACTTGCACTTACTGAAGCGGATTGACTCGAGCTCACTGACGCTGATTGGCTGGCGCTTACTGAGACTGATTGACTCGAACTTACTGAAACAGATTCACTAGCACTTACCGATGCTGACTCACTTGCGCTTACTGAAGCGGATTGACTCGAGCTTACTGATGCTGACTCACTTGCACTCAATGATGCAGACTGGCTAGCACTTACTGAAGCGGATTCACTTGTGCTTACAGAGGCTGACTCACTTGCGCTCAATGATGCTGATTGACTTGCGCTCGCTGAAGCGGATTGGCTAGCGCTCGCTGAGGCTGATTCGCTTGAACTTACTGAGGCAGATTGACTAGCGCTCGCTGAGGCTGATTCACTCGAACTTACTGAAGCAGATTGACTCACGCTGGCTGACGCAGATTCACTTGCGCTCGCTGAAGCGGATTGGCTGGAGCTAACTGATGCAGATTCGCTGGAGCTGACTGAGGCTGATTGACTGGCACTCGATGAAGCGGATTCGCTTGAACTTACTGAAGCTGACTCACTCGAACTTACTGAGGCTGACTCACTCGAGCTCACTGAAGCGGATTCGCTTGAGCTTGCAGACGCTGATTGGCTCGAACTCAATGATGCTGATTGACTGGCACTTACTGAGGCAGATTCACTTGAGCTGACTGAGGCAGACTGACTCGAACTTACCGAAGCTGACTGGCTAGCGCTCACTGACTCAGACTGGCTAGCACTTGCAGATGCTGATTGGCTGGAGCTTACTGAAGCTGACTGGCTAGCACTCGCTGAAGCGGATTCGCTTGTGCTTACTGAAGCTGACTGGCTCGCGCTGGCTGACGCAGATTCGCTTGTGCTTGCAGACGCTGACTGACTCGAGCTTACTGAAGCTGACTGGCTAGCGCTCACTGACTCAGACTGGCTAGCACTTGCAGATGCTGATTGGCTGGAGCTTACTGAAGCTGACTGGCTAGCACTCGCTGAAGCGGATTCGCTTGTGCTTACTGAAGCTGACTGGCTCGCGCTGGCTGACGCAGATTCGCTTGTGCTTGCAGACGCTGACTGGCTTGAGCTTGCTGAAGCGGATTCGCTTGTGCTGACTGAGGCTGACTGGCTTGAGCTTGCCGAAGCAGATTCACTTGCGCTCGCTGATACTGATTGGCTCGAACTTACTGAAGCAGATTCACTTGCGCTCGCTGAGGTTGATTGACTCGAGCTTACTGATGCAGATTCGCTTGTGATGACTGAGGCAGACTGGCTAGCGCTGGCTGAAGCGGATTCACTTGCACTTGCTGAAGCAAACTGACTAGCACTTACAGATACAGACTGACTCACGCTGGCTGAAGCAGATTCGCTTGAACTTATTGAAGCTGACTGGCTGGAGCTGACTGAAGCGGATTCGCTTGAACTTACCGATGCTGACTCACTGGCGCTCACCGAAGCAGACTCACTCGAGCTCACTGAAGCGGACTGACTCGAACTTGCAGATGCTGATTGGCTGGAGCTTACTGAGGCTGACTGACTCGAACTTGCTGAGGCAGATTGGCTTGAGCTCACTGAGGCTGACTGACTCGAACTTGTCGACGCCGACTGACTTGCACTTGCAGAGGCAGATTGACTCGAAC
>NZ_NCUO01000003.1:0-1641 GCF_002096495.1 Streptococcus oralis subsp. oralis
CACTCATCCGGTGTGACCTTATCTGTACGGACATAAAGCGACCAATTCTGATTGATGAGTTTATCTTCGATGTCTGGATAAAGACTGTAGAGGTTGATGTTAGGGTCTGGGACCTGCCCTTCAAACCTAGTTGTGACGATCTCATTCAAAGGACCAATATAACCCTTAGAGTCTATAACCTTATTGAAGTTTGTTATTCTTGCAGTAGCGCTTATATCAGAGTCCCTTCCAAACTTTGTATCTTTTGGAAGATCCACTACTTCTTCCGTCTCCACATTGAGATAGACTGTTCTGATTACCCAATTTTCTTCATCCGTTAAATCTCTAATTTCTAACCCAAAGTAGTGAGTGTCCTCAACGTAATACGAGCCAATCAGTCTTGTAGGAACGCTTTTCTGATTGTAGCTTCGCACTGCCTGAAAAAGGTCAATCTTTCGTTCAGGCAATCCCTCCTCGTCTAAATTATATAGGACTAAATTCCAATACTCTCCCTCTATCTGAAGATGAGGTGTTTCATGTATCTTCCCTTCTTCCTTCACTATAAAAGTCTTGTACTCATCTGTGATCGCATATGTTTTACTGACAAAGAAACTACCTTTATTTCTAGGCGCAAGGACATATTGGTTCTTATCTCCAAATAGTTGAAAATCTGATTTTTCCCTGGCAGTTCGCATTCTATACTCTAGTTCTTTTGGGGGTTGACTGGGCTTCAAAAGAAGAAAGAAACAAGATCCTGTTACGACTAAGAGGCTTAAAACTCCCAGAATGATTAGTATTTTTTTCCTATATTGTTTCATTGACTTCCTCCTGAGTATTTGTTGTTTGTATCTGATGAACAAAGATTATAAACTCTTAACCCATTATACCATATGCGTGACGCCGTGAGAAGATGAAAAAAACTCACCTGAATCATGTTCAGGTGAGTTCATATAGTTATGGAAAATCTTTGTATTGACTCTCTGCGATTTCAACCATTTTCCTACGATTATGACGTTCCTTAGAATCTTTTCCGCCTTGGATATAACGTTCTCTACGCTCCTCTCGTGACTCAGGAGCTTTCGTATACATATTCTGACCGAGGGACTGAGCCATACTCGCATCTGCGCTTCGAAAGGCTTCACCAACCGCCCCAAGATACTCATCTAAGGAACTAATCGTCTCCACCATTTCCTTAGAGAGTTTCTTAATACCATCTGTCGCAGCTTCTATCTTTTCCGTCGCACTTGAAGAAATGAGGTCCGAAACGTTATGTTCTAACTCGCCACTCATATCTTTAAATGCACCATTCACCCGGCTGAGATTATCAGGATTAATTTTCTTATTACTCATTCAATTTCACTCCGTCATTTCTAACAATCTTCTTATATTTTCCGAAGGACAGGATGTTTCTCCAACCAGGCATTCGCCTCTTGGCTGTTACGAATCTGAACATCGGAGGCTTCCCCATCATCATTACGTCCATAAACGGTTAGAAGGTCTTCTCCCTTAGGGGCAAACCAGTGTAACACGGTATCAAACCACTCATCCGGTGTGACCTTATCTGTACGGACATAAAGCGACCAATTCTGATTGATGAGTTTATCTTCGATGTCTGGATAAAGACTGTAGAGGTTGATGTTAGGGTCTGGGACCTGCCCTTCA
>NZ_NCUO01000001.1:0-1474 GCF_002096495.1 Streptococcus oralis subsp. oralis
CACCGTCTTCGGTTGGGTGGCCTGGAATTTCATTGCCTTCCTTATCCTTATGACTAGTCTTAACCTTCTCATAAACGTGTTCTGTGTCGCCGTTTGGAAGTTTCTTAGTCTCTACGAAGCGGTAACCTGGAATATCTTTCTTCGGTTGTTCACCGTCTTCGGTTGGATAACCTGGAATTTCATTCCCTTCCTTATCCTTGTGACTAGTTTTCACTTTTTCGTAGACATGTTCTGTGTCGCCGTTTGGAAGTTTCTTAGTCTCTACGAAGCGATAGCCTGGAATTTCCTTCTTAGGTTGTTCACCATCTTCGGTTGGGTGGCCTGGAATTTCATTCCCTTCCTTATCCTTGTGATTGGTCTTAACCTTCTCATAAACGTGTTCTGTGTCACCGTTTGGAAGTTTCTTAGTCTCTACGAAGCGGTAGCCTGGAATATCTTTCTTAGGTTGTTCACCGTCTTCTGTTGGATGTCCTGGAATGTCATTCCCTTCCTTATCCTTATGACTAGTCTTAACCTTCTCATAAACGTGTTCTGTGTCGCCGTTTGGAAGTTTCTTAGTCTCTACGAAGCGGTAGCCTGGAATATCTTTCTTAGGTTGTTCTCCGTCTTCGGTTGGATGTCCTGGAATGTCATTCCCTTCCTTATCCTTATGACTAGTCTTAACCTTCTCATAAACGTGTTCTGTGTCGCCGTTTGGAAGTTTCTTCGTCTCTACGAAGCGGTAGCCTGGAATATCTTTCTTCGGTTGTTCACCGTCTTCTGTTGGATGTCCTGGAATGTCATTCCCTTCCTTATCCTTATGACTAGTCTTAACCTTCTCATAAACGTGCTCTGTGTCACCGTTTGGAAGTTTCTTAGTCTCTACGAAGCGGTAGCCTGGAATATCTTTCTTAGGTTGTTCTCCGTCTTCGGTTGGATGACCTGGAATGTCATTCCCTTCCTTATCCTTATGACTAGTCTTAACCTTCTCATAAACGTGCTCTGTGTCGCCGTTTGGAAGTTTCTTCGTCTCTACGAAGCGGTAGCCTGGAATATCTTTCTTAGGTTGTTCACCGTCTTCGGTTGGATAACCTGGAATGTCATTGCCTTCCTTATCCTTGTGACTAGTCTTCACTTTTTCGTAGACATGTTCTGTGTCGCCGTTTGGAAGTTTCTTAGTCTCTACGAAGCGGTAGCCTGGAATATCTTTCTTAGGTTGTTCACCGTCTTCGGTTGGATAACCTGGAATGTCATTCCCTTCCTTATCCTTATGACTAGTCTTAACCTTCTCATAAACGTGTTCTGTGTCGCCGTTTGGAAGTTTCTTAGTCTCTACGAAGCGGTAGCCTGGAATATCTTTCTTCGGTTGTCCACCGTCTTCGGTTGGGTGGCCTGGAATTTCATTGCCTTCCTTATCCTTATGACTAGTCTTAACCTTCTCATAAACGTGTTCTGTGTCGCCGTTTGGAAGTTTCTTAGTCTCTACGAAGCGGTA
>NZ_NCUO01000004.1:0-964 GCF_002096495.1 Streptococcus oralis subsp. oralis
CAATCTGCCTCTGCAAGTGCAAGTCAGTCGGCGTCGACAAGTTCGAGTCAGTCAGCCTCAGTGAGCTCGAGTCAATCCGCTTCAGTAAGTTCGAGTCAGTCCGCTTCAGCGAGCGCCAGCCAATCAGCTTCAGTGAGCTCAAGTCAATCAGCTTCAGTGAGCTCGAGTCAGTCAGCATCGGTAAGTTCGAGCCAATCCGCTTCAGCGAGCGCGAGTCAATCAGCTTCAGTGAGCTCAAGTCAATCAGCATCGGCAAGTGCCAGTCGATCAGCCTCAGTAAGCGCTAGTCAATCTGTTTCAGTAAGTTCGAGCCAATCAGCATCAGTGAGTGCCAGTCAATCCGCATCAGTAAGTTCGAGTCAATCCGCCTCAGCGAGCTCGAGCCAATCCGCCTCAGTGAGTGCTAGTCAGTCTGCTTCAGCGAGTTCGAGTCAGTCTGCCTCAGTAAGCTCTAGTCAATCTGCATCATTGAGTGCAAGCCAGTCTGCTTCGGTAAGCTCGAGTCAATCTGCCTCAGTAAGCACAAGTGAATCAGCGTCAGTGAGCTCGAGTCAATCCGCTTCAGTGAGCTCGAGTCAATCCGCTTCAGCAAGTTCGAGCCAATCAGCATCTGCAAGTGCTAGCCAGTCAGCGTCCGTAAGCTCAAGTCAGTCTGCTTCAGCAAGTGCGAGTCAATCAGCGTCAATGAGCTCAAGTCAATCCGCATCAGTAAGTTCAAGTGAATCCGCATCGGTGAGCTCAAGTCAGTCAGCATCAGCCTCAGTAAGTTCGAGCCAGTCAGCCTCAGCGAGTGCTAGCCAGTCTGCTTCGGTAAGCTCGAGTCAATCTGCCTCTGCAAGTGCAAGTCAGTCGGCGTCGACAAGTTCGAGTCAGTCAGCCTCAGTGAGCTCAAGTCAATCCGCTTCAGCAAGCTCCAGCCAGTCAGCTTCAGTAAGTTCAAGCCAATCAGCTTCAGTGAGCTCGA
>NZ_NCUO01000002.1:0-329 GCF_002096495.1 Streptococcus oralis subsp. oralis
CTTGAGCTTACAGAGGCGGATTGGCTAGCGCTCGCTGAGGCTGATTGACTGGCACTCGCTGAAGCAGATTGACTCGAACTTGCTGAAGCGGATTGGCTGGCACTTACTGATGCCGATTCACTTGCGCTTACAGACGCTGACTGGCTGGCACTTGCCGAAGCTGACTGACTTGCACTGACTGAAGCGGATTGACTTGCACTCAATGATGCAGATTGACTCGAGCTTGCAGATGCTGATTGACTCGAGCTTATTGAGGCGGACTGACTCGAACTTGCTGAAGCCGATTCACTTGAGCTGACTGAGGCTGATTGGCTCGAACTTACTGATGC
>NZ_NCUO01000011.1:300000-404149 GCF_002096495.1 Streptococcus oralis subsp. oralis
AGTGGTTCTAAAGGTCTTGCAGATATTCTCAAGCCAGCTCTCTCTCGTGGTGAATTGACCGTTATTGGAGCGACAACTCAAGACGAATACCGTAACACCATCTTGAAAAATGCAGCTCTTGCTCGTCGTTTCAACGAAGTGAAGGTCAATGCTCCTTCAGCAGAGGATACCTTTAAAATCCTTCAAGGGATTCGTGATCTCTATCAACAACACCACAATGTCATTTTGCCAGACGAAGTCTTGAAAGCAGCAGTGGATTATTCTGTCCAATACATTCCTCAACGCAGCTTGCCAGATAAGGCTATTGACCTTGTCGATGTAACGGCAGCTCACTTGGCAGCTCAACATCCTGTAACAGATGTGCATGCTGTTGAACGGGAAATTGAGGCAGAAAAAGACAAGCAAGAAAAAGCAGTTGAGGCAGAAGACTTTGAAGCAGCTCTCAATGCTAAAACACGTATTGCAGAATTAGAGAAAAAAGTCGAAAACCACACAGAAGACATGAAAGTGACTGCAAGCATCAACGATGTGGCTGAGTCTGTAGAGCGAATGACAGGTATTCCAGTGTCACAAATGGGAGCGTCAGATATCGAACGTTTGAAAGATATGGCTCATCGCTTGGAACACAAGGTAATCGGCCAAGATAAGGCAGTAGAAGCAGTAGCTCGTGCTATCCGTCGTAACCGTGCAGGATTTGATGAGGGCAATCGCCCAATCGGTAGCTTCCTCTTTGTAGGGCCTACTGGGGTTGGTAAGACGGAACTTGCTAAGCAATTGGCGCTCGATATGTTTGGAACCAAGGATGCGATCATCCGTTTGGATATGTCTGAATACAGTGACCGCACAGCCGTTTCTAAGTTAATTGGTACAACAGCAGGTTATGTAGGTTATGATGACAATAGCAATACCTTGACAGAACGTGTTCGTCGCAATCCTTACTCTATCATTCTCTTGGATGAGATTGAAAAGGCTGATCCTCAAGTAATCACCCTTCTCCTCCAAGTATTGGATGATGGTCGTTTGACTGATGGTCAAGGAAATACAGTGAACTTCAAGAACACGGTCATTATCGCGACATCAAATGCTGGATTTGGTTATGAAGCCAACTTGACTGAAGATGCGGATAAACCAGAATTAATGGATCGTTTGAAACCATTCTTCCGTCCAGAATTCCTTAACCGCTTTAACGCAGTTATCGAGTTCTCACACTTGAATAAGGAAGATCTTTCTAAGATTGTGGACTTGATGTTGGCTGAAGTCAACCAAACCTTGGCTAAGAAAGACATTGATTTGGAAGTCAGCCAAGCAGCTAAGGACTTTATCACAGAAGAAGGCTATGACGAAGTCATGGGTGTTCGTCCTCTCCGTCGTGTGGTTGAACAACAAATTCGTGATAAGGTAACAGATTTCCACTTGGATCATCTAGATGTTAAACATCTGGAAGCAGATATGGAAGATGGTGGTTTAGTTATTCGTGAAAAAGCCTAATACTCTTCGAAAATCAAATTCAAACCACGTCAACGTCGCCTTGCCGTACTCAAGTACAGCCTGCGGCTAGTTTCCTAGTTTGTTCTTTGATTTTCATTGAGTATAAGACAAAATTTTGAGAATAAAAAAAGAAGGAGCCAGCTGAAAAAACTGGTTCCTTTTTGTGTTTAGATGACATGGCGTTCAAAGGCATCATCTGAGATTCCTTGTTCCAGGATGAGTTTTGCCCATTCTTTAGCAGAAAAGAGGCTGTGGTCCTTGTAGTTTCCGCAAGATTCGATGGTTGTTCCAGGGACATCTTCCCAAGTAGTGGTTTCAGCAATTTCCTTGAGCGAATCCTTGATAACAGCTGCAATTTCAGCGCTAGTATGGCGTCCCCACATAATCATGTGGAAGCCTGTACGGCAACCAAATGGCGAACAGTCAATCATGCCGTCGATGCGGGTACGGATGAGTTTGGCCAAGAGGTGCTCGATGGTGTGAAGACCAGCGGTAGGGATAGAGTCCTCATTTGGCTGTACCAAGCGAATATCAAAGTTGGAGATGATGTCTCCCTTTGGCCCCGTTTCTTCCCCAATCAAGCGAACATAAGGTGCTTTAACAATGGTGTGGTCAAGTTCAAAACTTTCAACAATAACTTCTTTTGACATGGTATATCCTTTCAGTTTTCTTCTTTCATTATATCATAAAGACTGCTCTTGAAACAGAGAGAAAACCTCTCCAAGAAAGGAGAGGTTTGAGTTTTTATTTGCGATACAAGCGATCGTATTGGTAGTAAGGGTCAAAGGTTACGTTGATACCTAGTTTGCGAAGGACATTCTTGTCTTCATCGGTCAGGATGATGGTTGAGTGAGCTTCGCTTCCTTTGAGGTTACCAAGTTCTTCCATGGCACGCGCAGCATCAGGATTTTCCATGGCTGTGATTGCAAGTGCAATCAAAATTTCATTTGAGTGGAGGCGAGGATTGCGGCTACCGAGATGATTGATTTTAAGGCCTTGAATTGGTTTGACGACTTCAGGCTCGATGAGTTTTACTTCCTTAGCGATGTTAGCTGATTTTTTGATGGCATTGATCAAGGCAGCAGCTGTAGGACCAAAGAGTTCAGAGTTTTTACCAGTTACGATTTCCCCATTTGGCAACTCAAGGGCTAGGGCAGGGCCACCAGTTTCTTCTGCTTTTTGGCGTGCAGCAACAGCAACCTTACGGTCTGCAGGTGTGATACCGAGGTCGTTCATGAGCAGTTCAATCTTCTTGACAGCAGTTTCTCCGACTTTTTCAGCTTTGAAATCAAGTACAGTCTGATAGTAGCGACGGATGATTTCTTGTTTAGAGGCTTCGATAGCAGCCTCATTATCTGTAATAGCAAAGCCAACCATATTGACACCCATGTCTGTTGGTGAAGCGTATGGAGATTCACCGAGAATGCGCTCCAACATACGTTTGAGCACTGGGAAGATTTCGATATCACGGTTGTAGTTGACAGTGGTTTCTCCGTAGGTTTGGAGATGGAAAGGGTCAATCATATTGACATCATCAAGGTCCGCGGTTGCAGCCTCGTAGGCCAAGTTGACTGGGTGATGAAGGGGAAGATTCCAAACTGGAAATGTTTCAAACTTAGCGTAACCAGACTTGATGCCATTAAGTTGGTCATGGTACATATTGGACATACAAGTGGCCAATTTTCCAGAACCAGGTCCAGGAGCAGTTACAACAATCAAGTTGCGACTAGTTTTGATGTAGTCGTTTTTCCCCATACCTTCTGGAGAAATGATGTGGTCCATATCAGTCGGGTATCCTTTGATTGGATAATGAAGATAGGAATCAATCCCGTTTTTATCTAACTGGTTGCGGAAGGCATCTGCAGCGGGTTGTCCGGCGTATTGTGTGATGACAACAGAACCGACAAAGATTCCCAGTTCATTGAATTTGTCGATCAAACGAAGAACTTCTTGGTCATAAGAAATGCCTAGGTCGCCACGTGCTTTGGAATGCTCGATATTGCTAGCGTTAATAGCAATCACAACCTCAACTTGCTCCTTCAACTCCTGCAAGAGCTTGATCTTGTTGTCAGGCTCATAACCAGGCAGTACACGAGCAGCGTGGAAATCTTCTAACATTTTGCCGCCAAACTCTAGGTAAAGCTTGCCGTCAAATTGGTTAATGCGCTCCAAAATGTGGTCGCGCTGTAGATTTAAATATTGTTCAGAACTAAAAGCTTGTTTTTTCATTTTTTTACCTCTGACCTCTATTATATAAAAAAAATGGGAGTTAGGAAACTACGGAGCTAAAAAAGAAATCAAAAAGATTAGGCAAACGCTTGCACTAAGATTTAAAAAGCGCTATCATAGACTGTAGAATATTAAAATAATGAGGTAAACAGATGCAAGAAAAATGGTGGCACAATGCCGTAGTCTATCAAGTCTATCCAAAGAGTTTTATGGATAGTAATGGAGATGGAATTGGTGATTTGCCAGGAATTACTAGTAAGTTGGACTATCTAGCTAAGTTAGGAATCACAGCGATTTGGCTTTCTCCCGTTTATGACAGTCCGATGGATGATAATGGCTATGATATTGCCGATTATCAAGCGATTGCTGCTATTTTCGGAACCATGGAGGACATGGACCAACTGATCGCAGAAGCTAAGAAACGTGATATTCGTATCATCATGGACTTGGTGGTCAATCATACCTCGGATGAGCATGCTTGGTTTGTCGAGGCCTGTGAAAATCCTGACAGCTCTGAGCGAAACTACTATATCTGGCGGGATGAGCCCAACGATTTGGATTCCATTTTTAGTGGGTCTGCTTGGGAATACGATGAAAAGTCAGGTCAATACTATCTCCACTTTTTCAGCAAGAAACAGCCTGATCTCAACTGGGAGAATGAAAAACTTCGCCAGAAAATTTACGAGATGATGAACTTCTGGATTGAAAAAGGTATTGGTGGTTTCCGTATGGATGTCATTGATATGATTGGTAAGATTCCTGATGAGAAGGTAGTGAATAATGGTCCTATGCTCCATCCCTATCTCAAGGAAATGAATCAGGCGACCTTTGGGGATAAAGATCTTTTGACGGTGGGAGAAACTTGGGGGGCAACGCCAGAAATTGCCAAGCTTTACTCGGATCCAAAAGGACAAGAATTGTCTATGGTCTTCCAGTTTGAGCATATCTGTCTTCAGTATCAGGAAGGGCAACCTAAGTGGCACTACCAAAAAGAGTTAAATGTAGGGAAGTTAAAAGAAATCTTCAACAAATGGCAGACAGAGTTAGGTGTTGAGGACGGCTGGAATTCCCTCTTCTGGAACAACCATGACCTCCCTCGTATCGTCTCTATCTGGGGAAATGACCAAGAACACCGCGAAAAATCTGCCAAAGCCTTTGCAATCTTGCTTCATCTCATGAGAGGGACTCCTTATATCTACCAAGGTGAGGAGATTGGGATGACCAACTATCCTTTTGAAACACTGGATCAAGTAGAAGATATTGAATCCCTCAACTATGCGCGTGAGGCACTTGAAAAAGGTGTTCCGCTCGAGGAAATTATGGACAGTATCCGTGTCATCGGACGTGATAATGCCCGTACCCCGATGCAATGGAATGAAAGCAAAAATGCTGGTTTCTCAACTGGTCAGCCTTGGTTGGCAGTTAATCCAAACTATCAAGAAATCAACGTTCAAGAAGCACTAGCAAACCCAGATTCGATCTTCTATACTTATCAAAAACTCGTTCAAATTCGTAAGGAGAACAGCTGGCTGATTCGAGCTGACTTTGAATTACTCGATACTTCTGATAAGGTCTTTGCTTATATCCGTAAGGACGGGGGTCGTCGCTTCCTAGTTGTGGCCAACTTGTCCAATGAAAAACAAAACTTTTCAGTAGAAGAAAGAGTTAAATCTGTCTTGATTGAAAACACTGTGACTCAAGAAGCAGTTGAAAAACAGGTCTTGGCTCCATGGGATGCTTTCTGTGTGGAACTAACGGATTAAAATAAGTGAACCTCAAGCATTTGATGCTTTGTACTGACTCCCAAAAGTTAGACAATTTATTTATCCGAAGGATTTAGTTCTGTATTGAACAGAGCTAGATCCTTTTAGTTTAACTTTGATTCGTTTGTTATTGTAGTAATAAATGTAGTTCACAATTGCTTGTTCAAGGTCTTCTAAAGACCTAAAGTGCTTCTCATAACCGTAAAACATCTCCGATTTCAAAATACCAAAGAGGGACTCCATCATACCGTCGTCTGGGTTGTTACCCTTGCGCGACATGGATGGCTGAATTTCCTTATTCTCTAGAAACCGATGATAAGAATCATGTTGGTATTGCTGGCCTTGATCTCTATGAAGAATCGTATTTGTGTAATGATTCTCACTGAAGGCCTGGTTTAACATAGCTTTCACTTGTTATAAATTTGGTAAAGTTGAAAGATTATATGCGATAAAAGTGCGAGACAATCAAAATGGATGGTACACATGGTAGTGTGTGGAAGTAGGAGAAGTCGAGAAAATTGATATCATCGGAAATGTTGATACAGTAAACTCCACACGCTTCTTGGGACAGTTTCCTTTATGCTCAAAAAACAATTATAAGACATAGTATTTTAAAATAATGCATTGTGATACAGGAAAAAAACTAAAAAGAATGTAGGGTTTATTCCCCTACATTCTTAAAATAACTTAGTACATAAATGATAATGCTGTTGCCGCCATCAATATTGCAAGAACTATTTTCCAAATTTTTTTATTTTTTCCAAAAATCTTATCAGGTAACAAGCTTATTACAAGAAAGGTAATAAACAACACCAATTTTGTATATATCATTAGAATTCTCCTTTCTATAAACAAATTGGAACCGAAAAACTAAAGTGATGAATTCTATTAGTTCACCTACTGAATTAGTTTTTATGTATACGCTTACATTATACCGTAAAATATTATTATTTCAAAGAAAACGAACTAAAAAGGAATTGTGGGGTGAGGGAGATTGGGAACTCCCTCAAAATTTAAAAGGGGTAAAAAAGGCATTTGGGGTGCAGTACACTTGAGGTTCTTTCACTAAAAAATATATAGAAAAGTCTTTAAAAAATATTTGTTAGAATTTTCTAAAAAATCTGGCGAAAGTCCTTGCTTTTATGAAAAAATAGGGTATAATGGTGAAAACACTATCTTTAAGGAGATTACTTATGAAATCGAAAAAGTGGCTCTTAGGAGCAGGTGCTGTTTTGAGTGCAGCCCTACTGTTAACTGCTTGTGGGCAAAGTGAAAAGAAAGCGGATGCTCCCAAGACATTCTCTTATGTCTACGCTATGGATCCGTCTTCTTTGGACTATAGTGTGACGAGCAAGAGCTCAACCTCTGACGTTATAGCAAACGTTGTTGATGGTCTTTTGGAAAATGACAAGTATGGGAACTTGATTCCATCACTTGCAGAAGACTGGTCTGTTTCAAAGGATGGTTTGACTTACACCTACAAACTTCGTAAGGGTGTAAAATGGTATACTTCTGATGGAGAAGAATACGCTGAAGTTAAGGCCAAAGACTTTGTTACTGGGCTTAAACATGCTGCTGATGGAAAATCAGATGGTCTTTCTTTGATTCAGGATTCTATCAAAGGTTTGGCAGAGTATGTTAGTGGTGAGAGCAATGATTTCTCTACCGTAGGAGTTAAGGCTGTTGATGATTATACGGTAGAATACACGCTCAACAAACCAGAAAGTTTCTGGAACTCTAAGGTCACAACGGCAACCATGCTTCCAGTTAATGAAGAATTTTTGAATTCTAAAGGGAGCGACTACGGTGCACCAACTCCATCGGGTATCCTATATAATGGTCCTTATTTCTTGAAATCATTGACTTCAAAATCAGTCATCGAGTATGAAAAGAATCCAAACTACTGGGATAAGGACAATGTCAAGATTGATAATATTAAACTAACTTTCTACGATGGATCAGACCAAGAATCTTTGATTCGTAGCTTTACACAAGGAGCTTATACAACAGCCCGTCTCTTCCCAACAAGCTCAAACTTTGAGTCAACTAAACAAGAGTATGGCGATAAGATTGTTTACAGTCCACAAGAAGCGACAAGCTACTACCTCACTGTTAACGTAAACCGCCAATCTTACAATAAAACAGCCAAAACAGACGAAGCTCAAAAAACATCAACGAAAGAAGCTCTTCTCAACAAGAACTTCCGTCAGGCGCTGAACTTTGCCCTTGACCGTCACTCATACACTGCCCAGTTGAATGGTGAAGAAGGTGCGAACAAGATTATCCGTAACAGCCTAGTGCCTCATGACTACGTTCAAGTAGGTGAAAAAACCTTTGGAGAGTTGGCGCAGGCAGAGCTCGTTTCATATGGTGACCAGTGGAAAGATGTGGCCCTTACAGATGGCAAGGATACGATTTACAGTCCTGAAAAAGCTAAGGCAGCCTTTGCTAAAGCCAAGGAAGAATTGCAAGCCAAGGGTGTTACCTTCCCAATCCATTTGGATATCCCCGTTGAACAAACAGATGTAATCGCGGTTCAACAAACCAACTCACTCAAGCAGTCTATCGAATCATCACTTGGTACTGAAAATGTCATTGTTGATGTCCTTCAAATGACCGATAATGAGAAAATAAGCATTACGTCTCAAGCCAAGGTTCCATCCCAAAAAGACTATGACTTGAACGGAACTGGTTGGGGACCAGACTATCAAGACCCAGCTACCTACCTCAACATCCTTGATGCTAAGAAGGGTTCTGCCCTTAAACACTTGGGGATCACTCGTGGAAAAGATCCAGAAGTGATGGCTCAAGTCGGTCTAGACGAATACAAGAAACTCTTGGATGATGCCGCAGCTGAAACAAGCGACCTCAATAAGCGTTACGAAAAATACGCTAAAGCGCAAGCTTGGGTATCTGATAGTTCGCTTTTGATCCCAGTTGCTTCTTCAGGTGGTTCTCCAACTGTTAGCCGTACTGTACCATTCACAAAAGCATACTCTCAAGTCGGAATCAAGGGAGACCCATTTGTGTTCAAAGGTTTGGAATTGCAAAATGATGTTGTGACTGCAAAAGAATACGAAGAAGCCTTCAAGAAATGGCAACAAGAAAAAATCGAAACAAATGCCAAATACCAAAAAGAACTTGAAAAACACGTCAAGTAATCTATAAACAGAAAAGGAAGTTGCAGGAAACTGTGCTTCCTTTTTTTGTTTTGAGACACCAGTTGTCATAAAAGTAGTAACTTTACATTTTTGAATAAATTTGATAAAATATAGTTATGTTATAAAAAGTGACATAAAGGAGCGAATGATGATCAAACTGAAAAAAAGACTAATCGGGACAGGTCTCGTCTTAGCGACAGGGATTTTGCTCTCTGCATGTGGACAGTCCAACACAGATACTAGCACTTATTCATCAACATTTAGTGCGAATCCAACAACTTTTAACTATCTCCTAGATTATTATGCAGATAACACTGCCGTTATTACCAATCTTGTAGATGGTTTGTTAGAAAATGACAGCTATGGGAACCTCGTACCTGCTCTTGCGGAGGATTGGTCTGTTTCAGCAGATGGTTTGACTTATACCTACAAGCTTAGAAAAGATGCCAAGTGGTATACAGCTGACGGTGAGGAATATGCTTCAGTCAAAGCTCAGGATTTTGTCACTGGGATCAAATATGCCGCGGACAACAAGGGGCAAGCCATGGATCTGATCCAAAATTCAATCAAGGGATTGAATGACTATGTGACGGGTGTGACCAATGACTTTTCAACTGTCGGTGTCAAAGCCTTGGATGATTACACAGTCGAGTACACTTTGACTCGACCAGAACCGTATTGGAATTCAAAGACAACCAATAGTATTCTTTTCCCAGTCAACGAAGAGTTCTTGAAATCAAAGGATAAAGATTTTGGTACCTTGACACCAGACAGCATCCTTTATAACGGTCCCTATCTGTTAAAAGATTTCACATCAAAATCTTCGATCGAATATGTGAAGAATCCACACTATTATGATCATGATAAAGTAACCATTGAAAAAGTTAAGTTAGCTTACTTTGATGGGTCAGATCAGGAGATGACCATTCGAAACTTTGAAAGTGGTGCTTACTCGATTGCAGGAGTCTATCCAAATAGTTCGAACTATGCTAAGACAAAAGAAAAATACCAAGACAATATCGTCTATAGCTTACAAGATAAGACATCTTGGTACTTTAACTTTAACGTCAACCGCAAAACCTATAATCATACCGCTAAAACAACGGACGAACAAAAGAAATCAGCTCAAACAGCTATCTTAAATAAAAATTTCCGTCAGGCTATCAACTTTGGTATTGATCGAACAGCCTACTCTGCTCAATCTAACGGTGAAGAAGCAGCGAGCAAAACCCTTCGTAATACTCTAGTTCCTCCAATATTTGTCCAGGTGGGAGATAAGACCTTTGGAGAAGTAACAGCTTCTAAGCTTGTGAACTACGGAACTGAGTGGTCAGGTATCAATTTGGCAGATGCTCAAGATGCCTACTTTAACAAGGAAAAGGCCCAAGCAAAATTTGCGGAAGCTAAAAAGGAATTGGAAGCCCAAGGCGTGACTTTCCCAATCCATTTGGATGTCCCTGTTGATCAGACGAATAAAAATGCGGTTTCTGGTATGAACTCGGTTAAACAAACCCTTGAAACAGTACTAGGTTCTGACAATATCGTCATTGATGTTCAACAGCTTTCTACAGATGACTTTGGAAATGTTGCCTTCCTAGCACCAAATCCAGCAGCTCGTGATTACGACCTAAACTTTGATGGTTGGGTTGGTGATTACCAGGATCCATCAACTTATCTAGATCCCTTCAATGCTGAAACTGGTTTCTATCTCAAAATTTTTGGTCTTGATGCCAAGGAAGACCAAGAGCTCATTAAGAGTTTGGGGCTCGATACCTATACACAACTCCTGAAAGAAGCAGATGCAGAGAACAAAGATGTCGCTAAGCGTTATGAAAAATACGCTGAAGCTCAAGCTTGGATGATTGACAATTCTCTGGTCATGTCTGCTATGTCAAATGGCGGTACAGCCTCTGTAACTAAAGTAACTCCGTTTACACGTGCCTACTCCCTAGTAGGTATCAAGGGTGACGGAAATAATTATAAGTACATGAGATTACAAAAAGATCCTGTTACCAAGAAACAATTTGACGAAGCCAAGGCTAAGTGGGAAGAAGAAAGTAAAAAAGCTGTCGAAAAGAGTCAAAAAGAGTTTGAAAACCACGTAAAATAAGATTACAGACAAGGTTGCCCCTGAGCGCCTTGTCTTTTTGTGCAGAATGGCATTCGGAACTTTGCTTATATTTCAGAGCAACTTAAGAGAACAAAAGCGAATGAAAACGCTGAAAATAGCAAGGATGGATGGAATTTCCATCATGATTGTGATATAATATTTATAACTATTAACGTGTATAGGGGATTATCATGAGTAGACGTTCAAAGAGAGCTCGTTCTGGCAACATGAAACGAAATATTAACATAGTCTTATTAACCATTTATCTACTGTTGGGTGGTTTTTTGCTGTTCTTGATTTTTAGACACAACATTTTAGCCTTTAAATACTTGAATATTATTTCTGCAGTTCTCATTTTATTAGCTGCTTTAGTAGGACTACTGCTGATTGTTTATAAAAAAGCTGAGAAGTTTACGGTCTTCTTTTTGACGCTTGCCATCTTAGTTAGTTCAGTTTCTCTCTATGCTTTGCAACAGTTTGTCGGTTTTACCAATCATATCAATTCGACGTCAAATTACTCAGAGTATTCAATCAGTGTGGTCGTTTTGAAAGATAGTGAGATCAATAATGTGACTCAACTGGATACGGTTACGGGGCCAACAGAGACAGACAATGACAATATTCAAAAGTTGTTAGCAGATATTAAGACCAGCCAGAGTAAGGACTTGACAGTTGAGAAAGCGACTTCTTACCTAGCAGCTTATAAGAGTCTGCTTTCTGGTGAAACGAAAGCAATTGTCTTAAATAGTGTCTTTGAAAATATCATTGAAGTAGAGTATCCAGATTATGCTTCAAAAATCAAAAAAATCTATACAAAACAATTAACTAAGGATGTTGCGGCACCAAAGGTATCGAAGAATAAAGCTTTCAATATTTATGTGAGTGGTATTGATACCTATGGTCCGATTAGTTCAGTTTCGCGTTCAGATGTAAATATTTTGATGACAGTGAACCGTGATACCAAAAAAATCCTTCTCACTACAACTCCTCGTGATTCCTATGTTCCGATTGCGGATGGAGGAAACAATCAAAAGGACAAATTGACCCATGCAGGGATTTATGGAGTAGACTCGTCGATTCATACCCTGGAAAACCTATATGGTGTGGATATCAATTACTACGTCCGTTTGAACTTCACTTCTTTCTTGAAGTTGATTGACCTTTTAGGTGGCGTAGATGTTTATAATGACCAAGATTTCACATCTTTACACGGGAAGTTCCATTTCCCAGTTGGGAATGTTCATCTAGACTCTGAGCAGGCTCTTGGTTTTGTCCGTGAGCGCTACTCTCTAGCAGATGGAGATCGTGACCGTGGTCGAAATCAACAAAAGGTTATTGTAGCTATTATTCAGAAGTTGACGTCAACTGAGGCTTTAAAAAACTACGATAACATCATCAAGGGATTGCAAGATTCTCTTCAGACCAATATGCCTTTGGAAACCATGATGGATCTGGTTAATACTCAATTGGAGAGTGGTGGGAACTACAAAGTCAACTCTCAAGACTTGAAAGGAACTGGACGCACGGATCTTCCTTCATACGCTATGCCAGATAGTAACCTCTACATGATGGAAATTGATGAAAGTAGCTTGGCCGCTGCGAAAGCTGCTATCAATGATGTGATGGAGGGCAAGTAGCATGATCGATATTCATTCGCACATCGTTTTTGATGTGGACGATGGTCCAAAGTCGATAGAGGAAAGTAAAAAACTTCTTAGAGAGGCCTACAGTCAAGGAGTGAGGACAATCGTTTCAACTTCGCATAGACGAAAAGGGATGTTCGAAACTCCTGAAGAAAAAATCGCGACTAACTTTCTAAAGGTGCGAGAAATGGCTAAGGAAGTTGCGGATAACTTAATCATTGCCTATGGGGCAGAAATCTACTATACGCCAGATGTTGTTGAGAAGTTAGAAAAGAAATTAATCCCGACCCTCAACGATAGTCGCTATGCTTTGATTGAGTTTAGTATGAATACACCCTATCGGGATATGCATAAGGGGCTGAGTAATATTCTAATGTTAGGCATTACACCCATCATTGCCCACATTGAACGTTACGATGCTTTAGAAAACAATGAGCAGCGCGTGCGAGAGCTGATTGATATGGGATGTTATACTCAAGTCAATAGTTCTCATGTCTTGAAACCTAAACTCTTCGGAGAAACTTATAAATTCATGAAAAAGAGAGCTCAGTATTTCTTGGAACGAGATCTGGTTCACGTGATCGCAAGTGATATGCACAACTTGGATCACAGACCTCCTCATATGGAGGAAGCCTATGATATCATTGCCAAAAAATACAGTGAAGATAAGGCTAAGGAACTTTTTAAGGATAATCCCCGAAAAATAATAATGGATCAATTGATTTAGGAGAAAAAATGAAAGAACAAAATATGATGGAAATCGATGTATTTCACTTACTTAAAATCCTTTGGAAACGAAAATTTTTAATTGCTTTGGTAGCATTCGTGACAGGGACAGTAGCATTTGCCTACAGTAGTTTTATTGTGAAGCCGGAGTTTACGAGTACGACCCGAATTTATGTGGTCAACCGTAATCAGGGAGATAAGCCAGGTTTGACCAACCAAGACTTGCAAGCTGGATCTTACTTGGTAAAAGACTATCGTGAAATCATTCTCTCGCAAGACGTTTTAGAAAAAGTTGCGACTGATTTGAAACTAGATCTCCCTCCAAAAGGTCTAGCTAGTAAAATTAAGGTAACAGTTCCAGTGGATACGCGTATTGTTTCTATCTCTGTGACAGATCGTTTGCCTGAAGAAGCGAGCCGCATCGCTAACTCTTTGAGAGAGGTTGCTGCCCAAAAAATCATCAGTGTCACGCGAGTTTCAGATGTGACAACGCTTGAAGAAGCTCGTCCTGCAACATCCCCATCGTCTCCAAATATCCGTCGCAATACCATGGTTGGATTTCTTGCTGGCGCAGTTGTAATGGTTGTTACGGTTCTCCTAGTTGAGCTCTTAGATACACGAGTGAAACGTCCAGAAGATATCGAAGATGTGATGCAAATTGCGCTATTGGGAGTAGTTCCAAATTTGGATAAATTGAAATAGGAGAGAGAGATGCCAACATTAGAGATTGTACAAAAAAAATTAGATTTGGCAAGAAAAGCTGAAGAATATTATAATGCGCTTCGTACCAATATACAGTTGAGTGGGAATAATTTGAAAGTTATTTCGATCACGTCTGTGAAACCGGGTGAAGGGAAGTCAACTACTTCTACAAATATTGCTTGGGCTTTCGCGCGTGCGGGCTATAAGACGCTGTTAATCGATGCCGATATTCGTAATTCTGTCATGTCAGGTGTTTTTAAATCACGCGAGAAGATTACTGGACTAACAGAGTTCTTATCTGGGACGACAGACCTATCACAAGGCCTATGTGATACCAATGTTGAAAACTTGTTTGTTATTCAAGCGGGTTCTATATCACCCAACCCAACAGCCTTGCTACAAAGTGAAAATTTTGCAACCATGCTTGATACCTTGCGTAAGTACTTTGATTACATCATTGTGGATACAGCGCCAATCGGAGTTGTCATAGATGCAGCTATCGTCACTCAAAAATGTGATGCTTCTGTTTTGGTAACTGCTGCTGGTGAAACAAATCGTCGTGATGTCCAAAAAGCTAAAGAACAACTCGAACAAACAGGAAAACCATTCTTAGGAATTGTGCTTAATAAACTCAATACTTCAGTTGAAAAATATGGCTCCTATGGAGCATATGGAAACTATGGGAATTATGGCAAAAAATAATAAATAGTTTAGGGAAGATATTATGGAAGAAAAGGGATTGAAGATTACTTTGGCGGCAATCCAGAGTTTTCTTGTCATTTTATTAGCATATTTACTTAGTTTTGTAAAGGAAACAGAGATTGTAAATACTTCTGTTATTATCTTGTTCATTCTTCATTTTTTTGTGTTTTATATCAGTGATTATGGGCATGATTTTTTTAAAAGAGGCTATTTAGCAGAGTTTATCAACACTACAAAGTATATCGTGTTCTTTGCTTTAGCTATCAGTATTTCGAATTTTTTCTTAGAAGATCGTTTTAGTATTTCTAGACGAGGAATGATTTATTTTTTGACAATACACTCTATTCTGTTGTATTTGTTGAATCTGTGCATGAAACGCTATAGAAAACGCATCTTTCCAAGTCTCAAGGGGAGTAAGAAGATATTCTTGATAACAGCGACCTCTAGGGTTGAAAAAGTCATCGATAGGTTGATAGAGTCGGGAGAAATTTTTTGGAATTTGGTGGCGGTCAGTGTTTTAGACCAACCTGATTTTCAGCAACAATCCTTAACAGTTGTACCTGCTGAGAACATCTTAGACTTTGCTACTCATGAAGTTGTTGATGAGGTCTTTATCAATCTACCAAGTGAAGAGTACGACATCGGGGAGTTTATCTCACTTTTTGAGACAATGGGAATTGACGTGACAGTTAATCTCAATGCTTTTAACGATAATTTAGGTAGTGATAAAAAAATTCGTGAAATGGCAGGTTTGAATGTCGTAACTTTTTCAACAAAATTTTATAAGACGAGTCATGTGGTCGCTAAACGGATCATTGATATTGTCGGTTCGATTGTTGGATTGATTATTTGTGGTTTGGTGAGCATTGTTTTGGTTCCAATGATTCGACAAGATGGTGGGCCAGCGATTTTTTCTCAAACGCGTATTGGAAAAAATGGTCGACATTTCACTTTCTATAAATTTAGATCCATGTGCGTGAATGCTGAGCAGAGGAAACAAGAACTTTTGGCTCAAAATACCATGCAAGGTGGTATGTTTAAGGTTGATGATGATCCTCGTATCACACCAATTGGTCGCTTTATTCGTAAGACCAGCCTAGATGAGTTGCCACAGTTTTGGAATGTTCTCATGGGAGATATGAGTCTGGTTGGGACCCGTCCCCCAACAGTGGATGAGTATGAAAAATATACACCTGAGCAAAAACGTCGATTGAGTTTTAAACCTGGGATAACAGGCTTGTGGCAAGTCAGCGGGCGAAGTGAGATCAAGGATTTCAATGAAGTTGTCAAATTAGATGTGGCCTATATTGATGATTGGACTATTTGGAAAGATATTGAAATATTGTTAAAGACCGTTAAAGTTGTATTTATGAGAGATGGGGCAAAGTAATTTCTGCCCTTCAGTCCTGTTAGGAGAGAGATGAAAAAGTCAGTTTATATCATTGGTTCAAAGGGGATTCCTGCCAAGTATGGAGGATTTGAAACCTTTGTTGAAAAATTAACCGAATATCAAAAAGACAGCAACATACAATACTATGTTGCTTGTATGCGTGAAAATTCAGCCAAGTCTGGTATTACGGAAGACCAGTTTGAGCACAATGGAGCCATTTGCTTCAACATCGATGTACCCAATATCGGACCGGCCCGCGCCATCGCTTACGATATTGCAGCGGTCAATAAGGCTATTGAATTGGCTAAGGAAAACAAGGACGAGGCTCCCATTTTTTACATTCTAGCTTGTCGCATCGGTCCTTTTATTTCTGGACTTAAGAAAAAAATTCGTGCGATCGGTGGCTCTTTGCTGGTAAATCCTGATGGCCATGAATGGCTGCGAGCAAAGTGGAGCCTGCCAGTTCGTAAGTACTGGAAATTTTCAGAGCAGCTCATGGTCAAACATGCAGATTTACTGGTCTGTGACAGTAAAAATATCGAACAATATATCCAAGAGGATTATAAGCAGTATCAACCAAAGACCACCTATATTGCCTATGGGACAGATACAGCCCCTTCAATCCTGAAGGCAGAAGATACCAAAGTTCGGAACTGGTATCAGGAAAAAGGAGTTAGCGAAAATGGCTATTATCTAGTAGTGGGACGATTCGTTCCTGAAAACAACTACGAAGCCATGATTCGTGAATTTATCAAGTCCAAGTCCAAAAAGGACTTTGTTCTCATCACAAATGTGGAGCAGAATAAATTTTACGACCAGTTGTTACAAGATACTGGTTTTGATAAAGATCCTAGGGTCAAATTTGTCGGGACTGTCTATGACCAAGAGTTACTCAAGTACATTCGCGAAAATGCCTTTGCCTATTTCCATGGGCATGAGGTTGGAGGAACCAACCCTTCTCTACTGGAAGCTCTAGCATCCACAAAACTGAATTTGTTGCTAGATGTTGGCTTTAACCGTGAGGTTGGTGAAGACGGGGCCATTTATTGGAAAAAAGATGAGTTGGCTCGTGTCATTGAGGAAGTAGAGGGATTTGATCAGGTAGCAATAACTGACTTGGATTTCAAGTCAAGTCAAAGAATCCTCTCGGCTTTCACATGGGAAAAGATTGTGTCAGATTATGAAGAAGTGTTTAAAGGATAGGGAATGAAACGGATTTTATACTTGCATGCTGGTGCAGAAATGTATGGAGCAGATAAGGTTTTATTGGAATTGATCAAAGGATTGGATTCCAAAGAATTTGAAGCTCACGTCATCTTGCCAAATGACGGTGTTTTAGTCGAGGCTTTGCGCCAAGTTGGAGCTAAGGTCAGCGTGTTGGATTATCCGATTTTACGTAGAAAATACTTTAATCCTAAAGGCATTGCTGACTATATTCGCTCTTATAATTTCTATGCTAAGCAAATCGCCCTCTATGCTCGAGAACACAGTATAGATATGGTTCACAATAATACAGCGGCTGTTTTGGAGGGCATCTATTTGAAACGCAAGCTCAAGCTGCCTTTGATTTGGCATGTTCATGAGATTATCGTCAAACCCAAAGCTATTTCTGACTTTATCAATATGCTCATGGGACGATATGCAGACAAGATTGTGACGGTGTCCCAAGCGGTCGCTAATCATATCAAACAGTCTCCCTTTATCAAAGATAGCCAAGTGGAAGTGATTTATAACGGTGTCGATAATGCTGTCTATTATCCAATGGATGCGTCTTCTATTCGTGAAAAATTTGACATTGCGCAAGATGCACTTGTGATTGGCATGATTGGTCGGGTCAATGCTATAAAAGGACAAAATGATTTCATAGAAGCAGTCGAGCCACTTTTGGAAAAGAATGAGCAAGCGGTGGCTTTCCTAGCTGGAGGTGTTTTTCCTGGTGAAGAATGGCGTTTAGAAGAACTAGATAAGAGAATAGCTTCTTCATCTGTTGTATCACAAATTCATCGTATTGATTACTACGATAAGACTTCTGAACTTTATAATATGTTTGATATCTTTGTCTTACCAAGTATAAAACCTGATTCCCTACCTACAGTAGTCCTAGAAGCCATGGCTTGTTCAAAACCAGTTGTTGGTTATAACAATGGGGGAATAGCTGAAATGGTAGTAGATGACAAAAGTGGTTGCTTAGTCAAACCAAATCGTCCTCAAGAACTTTCTAATGCCATTTCTCTCTTACTAGATAGTTCTGAAAAAAGAGAAAAATTTGGGCGAGTAGGATATCAGAGACAAAAAGAGCTGTTTTCTTTGGAGAGTTACATTAAGAACTTTTCGGAGTTGTATAAAACAGATAGAAAAGATTAGTTATGAATAAAATAGATTTTGTTGTTACTTGGGTTGATGGGAATGATCCTGTGTGGCAAGAAAAAAAATCAAGCTATGATGGCTCGGTTAATACTTCTAAACAGAGTATGAATTCAGTCAAGGCTTACCGAGAATGGGGGACCTTTAAATATTGGTTTAGAGGAGTTGAAAAATTTGCTCCTTGGGTCAATAAGGTCTACCTCGTGACCGACCAGCAAAAGCCAAGCTGGTTAGATATAAATAGTGAAAAATTGGTGTTGGTAGATCATACAGAGATTATCTGTAATGACTACCTGCCAGTTTTTTCTGCCAATCCTATCGAAAGTAACATCCATCGAATCCCTGGTCTCTCAGAGCATTTTGTTTTTTTTAATGACGATATGTATTTGACAGCTCCAGTCGAGCCGACAGATTTTTTCTCAGAGGATGGTTTACCTAAATATAATACGGCTCTTTCACCGATTATTCCTGAGCGATATGGAACGGGGAATTTTCAGATAAATGACATGGAGATTGTCACTAGCTATTTCAGTCGAAATGAAATTTTGAAGAATGGCCAATTCTTTGATCCAAAGCAGGGATTAAAAAGTATCGTTAAGTCGCTACTATACAGAAATAGTCAGTTTATCTGTGGTTTCTGGGAGAGTCATCTGCCCTATCCTCTACTAAGATCAACGATGAACTTGGTATGGGAAAAGGAAAAAGCTGTCTTGGAAAGAACCTCTGCTAGTCGCTTTAGAAATCCTTCTGATACCAATGTTTGGCTCTTTAAGTATTGGCAGATTGCCAGTGGTAAATACGCTATCGGAAATCCTAAGTTGGGAGGACTCTTTTCTTTGGATAATGCCGGACCAGATTTTTGGAAGATACTAAATTCTGGCAAATACCAAATTATGTGTATCAATGATGGATTTAACATTCAAGACGAGGAGCAGGTGATGACAGACTTTATCAAGGCTATGGATCAACTGCTTCCAGATAGAAGCTCATTTGAGATTTAAACTGTAAAACTAAGTAAGAGAAAGAAAAGAAAATATGATTTCGGTAATTGTGCCTGTTTATAATGTGGAGGACTACCTTCATTATGCCATGGAGAGTTTGGAACATCAGACTTACAAGGATATGGAAGTCCTCTTGATTGATGACGGCTCGAGTGATGGCTCAGGACACTTGTGTGACCAGTATGCCCAGCAATATGATTGGGTGACTAGCTACCATAAGGTCAATGGTGGCTTGTCTGATGCTCGGAACTATGGGGTCTTGAAAGCCAAGGGCGACTGGATTACTTTCCTAGATCCAGACGACTATTTGGAACCTTGCGCCTTGGAATTGCTAGCAGAGCTACAAGATCGTACCCAAGCAGATATGGTTAGTGGTAAAGTAGAGCCGACAGCTCACTATCATCGTTATCAGAACTTCCACTTGGATCAGCTTGATCTAGATCAAGTTAAGGTTTATGACAAGGCAAAGGCTCTGACTGAGATGCTCTACGGAGACCTTGTAACGGTCTCTGCTTGTGGGAAACTCTATCGGAAAGAACTTCTTGAGAAAGCTCCCTTCCCCAAGGGGCGCATCTACGAAGACCTCTATGTGATCAGTGAGCAACTCAACCAAGCCCAATCCGTGGCTTTGTACCATCTTCCGATTTACCATTATTACCATAGACCTGGTAGCATTACTGCCTCGGCTTTCACGCCAAAACAATACGAGTTTTACGAAGCAATTGATCATTTAAAAGAGGTTGTGAATGCAACCTATCCTGAGAGTTCAGAACTCCAAGAAGCCATCATTTCACGCTTCTTTACAGGAAGTCTTCTTATCTTTACGATGATTAAGGATGGGGATTCGGTAGAATTCAAGAGACTTCAGGAGAAAACCAGGCCTTATTTGCCTCTTGTCTTGAAGAATGCTAGAGTTAGCAAGAAACGTAGGATCCTCTATGTTTTAGTTACTAAGTATCCGCGACTCTATTATCAATTTAAAAAGTTAAAAAAATCCTAAGTAAGAGTTAGGGATGAAAGAAGAAAAGGAAAAAGAAAATGTTAAAGTTAGAACGTGATAAATTGCTAATTGCAGCAGTTTTAATAGTGGTTGTCTCCATAGATATGATCAATACGTCTATGTTAGCTCCTGTTTTACCTAATATTCCTAATGTAGTTCCTTTTTTTGCGGTCCTGTTACTTGCTATGCGATTTGCTTATATTCATCACTACTCTATAAGCTATCTCATCTTTGCACCAATTCTTCTTTTTGCTGGGGGCATGGTTTACTATAAGACTGGGAACCTTAATGCATTGATGTATATGTTTCTGCTTGTCTTTCTTTACAAGGCTGAGATGGAAAGTGTACTTAAAATATACTCTGTTGTAGCCTTGTTTTTTATTGTATTGATAGTGTTCTTGGCTGTGATTGGTGCTATTCCAAACTTGCAATTTGTCCAATCACGATCTGCGGGAGTCGTTGTTCGAAATTCATTTGGCTTTATTTATCCAACTGATTTTGCTTCTCACTGTTTTTATCTATATACAGCTATATCGTATATCTTTAGAAAGAAATTCATTGTTTTACGGACTGCCTTAGGATTTGGTCTGGCTTATTTCATTATTCGATATTGCGATGCGAGGCTTAATGCCGCTTCTATTACTGTAATGGCGCTCATTTTTCTGTACTTTTATTTCCGAAATGATAAACAGCGACGGCTTTTTGCTTTACTTCCTTTATCGGCTGGTATAGCGTCTTCAGTAATGATTTATCTCTCTTCTAAATTTACCTGGTCTCATCCAATGTATGTGGCTCTAAACAATTTTTTTAGTATGAGATTACACCTAGGACATGAGGCACTAAAAAAATATGCAGTGCAGTGGTTTGGGATTCGGGGCATATCATTTGTCGGTTATGGGGGGCGTACAGAATCCGTTTTGAGCTACGACTATGTAGACTCTTCCTACGTTCAGATGCTCTTTACCTATGGGATGATTCCAGTTCTCTTATTGGTCGTGTTATACATAGTTAGGTCTTGGTCACTTTATCGCAAAAAGAATTATTTGCTATTGACGGCCTTATCCTTAATAGCAGTCAACTGTATGTTTGAGGCCTTCTGGGTTCGCCCGTCTTATAATATTTTTATGTTTACTCTATTTGCAACCTTGCCAGTTATTGAATTTGAATCGAAGAAATCTACAACGAGGAACTCCTTGTGAAAGTATTAAAAAATTATTTATATAATCTTTCTTATCAGCTGTTAGTAATCGTTTTACCAGTCATTACTACACCCTATATTACTCGGGTTTTCTCATCCAATGACTTAGGTTCCTATGGGTACTACAACTCAATAGTAACTTACTTTATACTCTTAGCGACACTTGGGGTGGCCAATTATGGGACAAAGGAAATTTCCGGCCATCGTAAGGAAGTCGAAAAGACCTTCTGGGGTATTTACAGTTTACAAGTCCTTTCAACCTGTTTAGCGGTTACGCTTTATATAGTTGTCTGCTTGCTTGTGCCGTCGATGAACAATCCAATTGCTTATATACTTGGCTTTAGTTTGCTGTCTCGTGGTTTTGATATTTCTTGGCTTTTTCAAGGGTTAGAAGATTTCAAAAAAATCACAGCTCGTAACACAATGGTCAAACTTCTAGGTGTTGTTTCGATATTCCTATTTGTTAAGAAACCATCCGACTTGTACTTGTATATCATCCTCTTGGTTGCCTATGATCTACTAGGTCAGTTGAGTATGTGGCTTCCTGCTCGGGAGCACATTCGCAAGCCGCATTTGGATATAGCCTATGCCAAAGAGCATATTAAACCAGTCATTCTCTTGTTTCTGCCACAGATTGCCATTTCACTCTACATCACGCTAGATCGCACCATGTTGGGTGCCTTGTCTTCGACCAAGGATGTCGGGATCTATGATCAAGCCTTGAAATTATTGAATATTTTGTTGACCTTGGTAACTTCGCTAGGTAGTGTCATGTTGCCTCGGGTCTCCAATCTCCTCTCATCAGGCAATCAAAAGGCGGTTAACAAGTTACATGAAATGTCTTTCTTAGTGTATAACTTGGTTATCTTCCCGATGATTGCGGGGATTTTGATTGTTAACAAAGATTTTGTTAATTTTTTCCTGGGGCAAGACTTCCAAGATGCTCGCTATGCGATTGCCATCATGGCCTTTAGAATGTTCTTTATTGGCTGGACCAATATCATGGGAATTCAAATCTTGATTCCTCACAATAAGAATCGTGAATTTATGCTATCAACAACTATTCCAGCTGTTTTTAGTGTGGGCTTGAATCTCCTCTTAATCCCGCCTCTGGGCTATATTGGAGCTTCAATTGTATCTGTTGCGACTGAAGGTTTGGTCTGGCTGATTCAACTCTACTTTACACGTTCGTATCTAAAAGAGGTCAAGATTCTACCATCCATGCTAAAAATACTTCTAGCAGCACTACTGATGTACGGCGCCCTGTATTCTGCACAAGCTTTCATGCACTTCTCGTCTGTTGTGAATGTCTTGATCTATGCTGTACTTGGTTTCCTAGTCTATGGTGGCTTGATTTTGCTCTTACGTGTCTTGGATTTTCAAGAACTAAAAAGTGTTTTAAAGAAATAAGGAGATTTTATGTACGATTATTTGATTGTCGGTGCTGGCTTGTCAGGTGCAATCTTTGCCTACGAAGCTAACAAACGTGGCAAGAAGGTGAAGGTGATTGATAAACGAGAACACATTGGTGGGAATATCTATTGCCAATCTGTTGAAGGAATCAATGTCCACAAGTATGGAGCTCATATCTTCCATACATCTAATAAAAAGGTATGGGAATATGTCAATCAGTTTGCGGAGTTTAACAATTACATCAATTCTCCTATTGCCAACTACCAAGGACATCTTTACAATCTGCCTTTCAATATGAACACTTTCTATGCTTTGTGGGGGACAAAGACACCCCAAGAAGTCAAGGACAAAATTGCTGAGCAGACGACGCACATGCAAGATGTTGAGCCAAAAAACTTAGAGGAACAAGCCATTAAGTTGATTGGTATGGATGTCTATGAAAAGCTAATCAAGGGCTACACCGAAAAGCAATGGGGGCGTTCTGCTACTGAACTACCACCCTTTATCATCAAGCGTTTACCTGTTCGATTGACCTATGATAACAATTATTTCAATGACCGTTACCAAGGGATTCCAATTGGTGGTTACAATGTCATCATCGAAAAGTTGTTGGAAGGAATCGAAGTAGAGCTTAATACAGATTTCTTTGCTGATCGGGAGAACTTGGAGGCTTCAGCAACTAAGATTGTCTTCACAGGAATGATTGATCAGTTCTTTGACTATAAGTTTGGTGAACTAGAGTATCGTAGTCTCCGTTTTGAGCATGAGATTTTGGACCAAGAAAATCATCAAGGAAATGCTGTAGTCAACTATACTGAACGTGATATTCCTTATACGCGTATCATCGAACACAAACATTTTGAGTTTGGGACTCAGGACAAGACGGTTATTACTCGAGAATATCCAGCAGATTGGAAAAGAGGAGATGAACCTTACTATCCAATCAATGATGCCAAAAACAATGCTATTTATGAGCAGTACCTAGCAGAAGCTGAGAAAAATGGCCACGTTATCTTCTGTGGTCGCTTGGCAGATTATAAATACTATGATATGCATGTGACTGTTGAACGTGCATTGGATGTGGTAGAAAAAGAACTCGGGAGTATATAAAAACATCACGGATAAAGGGGAGAAAAGGTGAAATATTATCTGAAGGATTCATTTCTGCATAATGCACATGAAAAGAATGCAGGGAGTAAGGCGCGAAATGACGTGGAAGCTATTCTAATCTCAGAGGGTTATGAGGGGTTGGAGCTCAAGGTTGAGAATTGGTATAAGATGAATTTCTTTAAAGCTCAACAACACAAATATCGTGCGACCAAGTCTGTGTTTGATCAGTTGGGAGCCGGAGATGAATTGGTGATTCAGTTCCCTATTATCCACCATACATTTTTCATCTCACAACTCATTAAGCAGGCGCAAAAAAGAGGAGCAAGATTCTATCTGTTGATCCATGATATTGAAACCTTGCGTCATGCAGCAGGTTCAGAAGTGAAATTTCGTCATAAAGTGCGCAATTACTTCCAGGAAAAGAAAGCTTTGATGTCAGTGGATAGCATTATCGTTCATAACGATATCATGAAGAAAGTTCTGGTAGGTCAAGGAGTGCCAGCAGATAAAATGGTTAGCTTGGAGATTTTTGACTATCTGATTCCAAACTTTGCTGAAAAATCAAATCTCCAAAAAGACCAGCCTATTATCGTAGCTGGAAATTTGAACCCTGCAAAGTCAGGTTATCTTTATAACTTGCCAGACCAGCCAGCCTATAACTTGTATGGAGTGGGCTATGATGAAAGTCGTGCATTGAAAAACACTAGCTACTTTGGTTCCTTTATGCCAGATGACCTCCCAGCTGCTCTTGAAGGTAGTTTTGGTTTGGTCTGGGACGGAGACAGCTCAGAAACCTGCCAAGGTTCTTACGGAAACTATCTACGCTTTAACAACTCGCACAAGGCCTCTCTTTATTTGGCTTCGGGCTTTCCTCTAGTGGTTTGGAAAGAGTCTGCCCTCGCGCATTTCGTTCTGGATAAAGAGTGTGGTCTAGCAGTTGATTCTCTACACGACCTCCAAAAAGTACTAGATGATTTGACACTTCAAGACTACAAGGAACTTTCAGAACAAGCTAGGAAAGTTGGAGCTGCTCTTCGAGATGGAGCCTATTTAAAAGCTGTATTATCCAAATTGAAGTAAATTCCGTAGGGAATTTGGGACAAGATGAAATATAATATAGGATAGGTAATTAGCCAGAAAGGAAACCTACTATGAAAGGTATTATTCTTGCGGGTGGTTCGGGAACGCGCCTGTACCCACTTACTCGAGCTGCGTCAAAACAGCTGATGCCGGTTTATGATAAACCCATGATTTACTATCCTTTGTCAACCTTGATGTTGGCTGGGATTAAGGACATTTTGATCATCTCAACACCACAGGATTTACCCCGTTTTAAGGACCTGCTCTTGGATGGCTCCGAATTTGGGATCAAGCTTTCCTATGCGGAACAGCCTAGTCCCGATGGACTTGCTCAGGCTTTTCTTATCGGTGAAGAATTTATCGGTGACGATAGTGTTGCATTGATTTTAGGCGATAATATCTATCATGGGCCTGGTTTGAGCAAAATGCTTCAAAAGGCAGCCAAGAAAGAGAAGGGTGCGACTGTTTTTGGCTACCAAGTGAAGGATCCAGAGCGTTTTGGTGTGGTCGAGTTTGATACAGACATGAATGCTATTTCTATAGAAGAAAAACCGGAGAATCCTCGCTCTAACTATGCAGTAACAGGTCTTTATTTCTATGACAATGACGTCGTGGAGATTGCCAAACAGATCAAACCGAGTGCTCGTGGCGAGTTGGAAATCACAGATGTTAACAATGCTTATTTGAAGCGTGGGGATTTGTCAGTTGAAGTTATGGGACGTGGTTTTGCCTGGTTGGATACTGGGACACACGAGAGCTTGTTAGAGGCTTCCCAATATATCGAAACGGTTCAACGAATGCAAAATCTCCAGGTTGCAAATCTGGAAGAAATTGCCTATCGAATGGGTTATATCAGCCATGAAGATGTACTGGAATTGGCGCAACCTCTTAAGAAGAATGAATACGGACAATACCTGCTCCGTTTGATTGGAGAAATCTAGATGACAGATAATTTTTTCGGCAAAACACTTGCAGTGCGTAAGATTGATGCCATTCCAGGTATGTTAGAGTTTGACATTCCAGTTCATGGAGACAATCGTGGCTGGTTTAAGGAAAATTTTCAGAAAGAAAAGATGCTACCGCTTGGTTTTCCTGAAAGCTTCTTTGCTGAAGGAAAACTGCAAAATAACGTCAGCTTTTCTCGTAAAAATGTTCTTCGAGGACTCCATGCTGAACCTTGGGACAAGTACATCTCAGTAGCAGATGGTGGCAATGTTCTGGGTTCTTGGGTTGACCTACGTGAAGGTGAGACTTTTGGAAATGTTTATCAGACCGAGATTGATGCAAGTAAGGGAATCTTTGTTCCTCGCGGCGTAGCCAATGGTTTCCAAGTCCTCTCGGATACAGTTTCTTATAGCTATCTGGTCAATGACTACTGGGCACTTGAACTCAAGCCTAAATATGCTTTTGTCAACTATGCAGACCCAACTTTGGGCATCCAGTGGGAAAACCTAGCAGAAGCAGAAGTTTCGGAAGCAGATAAACATCATCCACTGCTAAAGGATGTCAAACCACTAAGAAAAGAAGATTTGTAAAAAAGTTAAGGAATAAAAATGACTGAATACAAAAATATCATCGTGACAGGTGGGGCTGGTTTTATCGGTTCTAACTTTGTTCATTATGTCTATAACAACTTCCCAGATGTCCATGTGACAGTATTGGACAAGCTGACTTATGCAGGTAATCGTGCCAATATTGAAGAAATTTTAGGTGATCGTGTTGAGTTGGTTGTTGGAGATATTGCTGATGCAGTCTTGGTAGACAAGCTGGCAGCTGAAGCAGATGCCATCGTTCACTATGCGGCAGAAAGCCACAATGATAACTCGCTCAATGACCCGAGTCCATTTATCCACACCAACTTCATTGGGACTTACACTCTTTTGGAAGCTGCTCGTAAATACGACCTTCGTTTCCACCATGTGTCAACTGACGAAGTCTATGGGGATCTGCCTCTGCGTGAAGATTTGCCAGGTCATGGAGAAGGTCCAGGTGAGAAATTTACCGCTGAAACCAAGTACAATCCCAGCTCTCCTTACTCATCAACCAAGGCGGCTTCAGACTTGATTGTCAAAGCTTGGGTACGCTCGTTTGGTGTCAAAGCGACTATTTCCAACTGTTCAAACAACTATGGTCCTTACCAGCATATCGAGAAGTTCATTCCGCGCCAAATCACCAATATCTTGAGTGGTATCAAGCCAAAACTCTATGGTGAAGGTAAGAATGTCCGTGACTGGATCCATACCAATGACCATTCATCAGGTGTTTGGACGATTCTGACTAAAGGTCAAATCGGTGAAACCTACTTGATTGGTGCGGATGGTGAGAAGAACAATAAGGAAGTCCTAGAACTCATCCTCAAGGAAATGGGACAGCCAGCTGATGCTTATGATCATGTGACAGACCGTACGGGTCACGACCTTCGCTATGCTATCGATGCTAGCAAGCTCCGTGATGAATTAGGGTGGAAGCCAGAGTTTACCAACTTTGAAGCAGGTCTTAAAGAGACCATTAAGTGGTATACAGACAACCAAGAATGGTGGAAATCTGAAAAAGAAGCAGTCGAAGCCAACTATGCTAAGACACAACAAGTAATTAAGTAATCAGATACTAAAAAGCAAGAGAATTTAAAGCCTCTTGCTTTTTATGTATGTCGTAATCTTTTATTTTCTTACTTCTTGTTTATAAAATTCTTTAAGGGCATCTTGCCAGGTTGGAATGACGAAACCTGTGGCCTTCGCTTTGGCTAAACTCATGGTTGAGTTGAGGGGGCGTTTAGCCTTGGCAGGAAACTTGCTGGAGTCTACTGGAACTACTTCAACATCACTGTCTTTAAGAATCTCGACAGCGAAGTCATACCAAGTGGTATCTTCAGTGGAGTCATTTGATAAGTGGTAGTAGCCATACTCTTTTTGATTATCAGTCAGGTAGGTCATAAACTCAGCCAAGGTACGTGTCCAAGTTGGGCGGCCGTGTTGGTCGTTGACAACAGTGAGAGTTTTATGGGTTTTGGCAAGATTTTGCATGGTAAAGACAAAGTTTTTGCCATAATTTCCAAAGACCCAAGCAGTACGGATGATATAATGTTGTGACGTAAGGCTTTCAACAAGTTCCTCACCCATTCTCTTGGTACGTCCGTACTCTGTTTGCGGATCAGGTAGGTCATCGACTTCCCACTCTTGTCCGACGGGTTTCTTCCCATCAAAGACGTAGTCTGTTGAGATATAGACCAGAGTAGCTCCGTATTTCTCAGAGGCCTTGGCTACATTTTCAGTTCCAGTTACGTTGATGGCAAAATCCAGTTCTTTTCCCTCATCTTCTGCCGCATCAACAGCAGTATAAGCTGCACAATGATAGACCAGAGTTGGATTAACCTCGGCAAAGACTTTCTCAACCATCTCAGCATTAGTGATATCCATTTCGGCCACATCCACTGCAACATAGTCCACACTTCGTTCATCTAGTAAATAACGTAGTTCGGTACCGAGTTGACCATTTGCACCTGTAATTAATATCATTGTCTTCTCCTTAACTTTTCTTCTATCTAATCATAGCAAAAAAATGATAAAAAATCTGATTTTCGGTCCTTGTTTTGCTGGTTTAAGATATAAAAATATAGTATTAGAGAATAATAATTTTATAATAGAAAACTTATTTTTCAGAATTTACCAAAGTAATTCAAAAATTCTGAAAATTTTATTGACATGTTTCTGAAAAGGGACTATAATGGGGTGAAAGTTTTAAAGGAGAAAACAATGAAAAGTTCAAAACTACTTGCCCTTGCGGGTGTGACGTTATTGGCAGCTGCAACTCTTGCGGCCTGCTCTGGATCAAGTTCAAATGCTAAAGGTGAGAAAACATTCTCATACATTTACGAAACGGATCCTGATAACCTAAACTATTTGACAACTGGTAAGGCAGCTACAGCAAATATTACTAGTAACGTTATCGATGGCTTACTTGAAAATGACCGCTATGGGAACTTTGTACCATCTATGGCTGAGGATTGGTCTGTATCTAAGGATGGATTGACTTACACGTATACACTCCGAAAGGATGCAAAATGGTATACATCTGAAGGTGAGGAGTATGCAGAAGTTAAAGCTCAAGACTTTGTAACTGGTCTTAAGTATGCTGCTGATAAGAAATCAGATGGTCTTTACCTGGTTCAGGAATCTATCAAGGGATTGGATGCTTACGTCAAAGGAGAAATTACAGATTTTTCTCAAGTAGGAATCAAAGCTCTTGATGATTATACCGTTCAATACACATTGAACAAGCCAGAAAGTTTCTGGAATTCTAAGACAACAATGGGTGTTCTGGCTCCTGTTAATGAAGAATTTTTGAACTCTAAAGGGGATGACTTTGCTAAAGGTACGGACCCAAGCAGCATTCTCTATAATGGACCATTCTTACTCAAATCAATCGTAGCCAAATCATCAGTCGAGTTCGAAAAGAATCCAAACTATTGGGACAAAGACAATGTCCATCTTGATAAAGTGAAATTATCCTTCTGGGATGGTCAAGATACTAATAAGCCAACTGAAGCTTTCAAAGACGGTAGCTTTACAATGGCTCGTCTCTTCCCAACAAGTGCTAGTTACTCAGAGACTGAAAAAACATTCAAAGACAATATCGTTTATACCCAACAAGATTCTACTACTTATTTAGTAGGCACAAATATCGATCGCCAGTCTTATAAGTACACTTCTAAGCCAACAGATGAGGAAAAAGCATCAACCAAGAAGGCCCTTTTGAATAAGGACTTCCGTCAAGCTATTGCATTTGGTTTTGATAGAACAGCCTACGCTTCTCAAGTAAATGGTGCAAGCGGGGCTACTAAACTGCTTCGTAACTTATTTGTTCCTCCTACATTTGTACAGGCAGATGGGAAAAACTTTGGGGAATTAGTTAAAGAAAAATTGGTGACCTATGGAGATGAGTGGAGCAACGTAAACTTGGATGATGCCCAAGATGGACTCTACAATCCTGACAAAGCCAAAGCAGAATTCGCTAAAGCTAAGGCGGCCCTTCAAGCGGAAGGTGTGAAATTCCCAATCCACTTGGATATGCCTGTAGATCAAACCAATACAACAAAAGTTCAACGTGTTCAATCTTTTAAACAGTCAGTTGAAGAAAATCTAGGATCAGATAATGTGGTTATCGATATCCAACAGCTTCAAAAAGATGATGTTCAAAACATTACCTACTTCGCTGAAACTGCGGCTGGAGAAGACTGGGATATCTCAGATAACGTGGGTTGGTCTCCAGACTATATCGATCCATCTACTTATCTTGATATTATCAAGCCTTCTGTAGGAGAAAACACGAAAACATATCTAGGATTTGATTCTGGGACAAACAACGCTGCCGCTAAGCAAGTTGGTTTAGAAGATTACGAAAAAATGGTTGTGGAAGCTGGTGAAGAAACCACTGATGTTTCAAAACGTTATGAGAAATATGCTGCTGCCCAAGCTTGGTTGACAGACAGTGCCTTGCTCATCCCAACAACTTCTCAAACTGGTCGTCCAATGTTGTCTAAGATGGTGCCATTTACACTTCCATTTGCATACTCTGGTAACAAGGGTATGAGTGAAGCCCTTTTGTACAAATATCTAGAAGTACAAGATAAGGCAGTGACAACAGACGAATACCAAAAGGCTCAAGAAAAATGGTTGAAAGAAAAAGAAGAGTCAAATAAAAAGGCCCAAGAAGAACTCGCAAACCATGTGAAATAACTTTAAAAAAGTGAAGGATTTAGCCATCGACATGATGGTTAAGTCCTTTTTTATCTTGGTATAAGTCCCTGAATGATTAGAGATAGGATTTTTTTATAGCTGTAAAGCGATTCTTAAAATTCTGAGCGTTAGAACTGTTCAGAAAAGAGAAAATTTTAGTGAATTTTACCTATTTCCTATTGCTTTCTGCCTTTTTATTTGTTATATTAAAAGTACAATTAATTTTTATTTATAACAGTTAAGCAGAGCACTTTCAGAGAAAGGAGTATTTTTTAAAAAAGAAATGTAAACGCTTACTGGAAAATGAAAGGATTTAGGAGTTCATGGATAAACGATTTTTTGAAAAACGCTGTAAGTTCAGTATTCGTAAGTTTACGCTTGGAGTAGCTTCGGTGATGATTGGAGCGACTTTCTTCGCAGCTAGCCCAGTATTAGCTGATCAAGCAAGAGTTGGTTCAACAGATAATTTGCCGAGTGAACTAGCTGATTTGGATAAGAAGGCTAGTGATGAGGGGCACGATTTTGACAAGGAAGCTGCCGCTCAGAATCCTGGTTCAGCTGAAACTACTGAAGGCCCACAAACAGAAGAAGAGTTGTTGGCTCAAGAAAAAGAAAAGTCTGAAAAGTCAAGCAATCTGCCAAAAGAATTAGAAGATAAGTTGGAGAAAGCCGAAGACAATGGGCGCGAAGTTGACAAGGATCAATTGGCCCAAGATACAGGGAAGCTCGTCCCAGAAGATGTGGCTAAGACTACCAATGGGGAATTAAACTATGGCGCGACTGTTAAGATTAAGACGCCATCAGGAGAAGGTAGCGGTATTGTCGTTGCAAAAGACCTTGTCTTGACGGTTTCTCATAACTTTATCAAGGACAGCCAAGATGGCAATATCCGTAAGGTTGTGGATAATGACCAAGGGGATGGAGATATCTATAGCATCTCTTATCCAGGATTGCCAGATGTCAAGTTTAGTAAGAAAGATATCATTCATTGGGATCGTGAAGGCTACCTGAAGGGCTTCAAAAATGATTTGGCCCTTGTGAGATTGCGTACAGTTCTAGAAAATACGCCTGTTGAAGTAACTAAAAAGCCAGTTGTTAAGAAAATTGGAGATAAACTCCATGTCTTTGGTTATCCAGAAGGGAAATTGAATCCGATTGTCAATACTACAGTTGATTTTGCGGAACCATACGGAGAAGGTGTCCAAGGGATTGGTTACCAAGGAGGAAAACCGGGTGCTAGTGGCGGCGGTATCTTTGATACAGAAGGCAAACTAGTCGGTGTACACCAAAATGGTGTAGTTGGAAAACGGAGCGGAGGCATTCTCTTCTCACCAGCTCAACTAAAATGGATTCAAGACCACATGCAGGGAATTTCAAGTGTGAAACCAGCAGACTTGGAAGAGAAAGAAAAACCGGCTGAAGAAAAACCAAAAGAGAATAAACCTGCAACTGCGAAACCTGAAACACCTAAGACAGTAACTCCTGAATGGCAAACAGTAGCGAATAAAGAGCAACAAGGAACCGTCACTATTCGTGAAGAAAAAGGTGTTCGCTACAATCAATTGTCTTCAACTGCACAGAACGACAATGGCGATAAACCAGCCTTGTTTGAAAAACAAGGATTGACAGTTGATGCTAATGGAAATGCGACTGTTGATTTAACCTTCAAAGATGATTCTGAAAAAGGCAAATCACGCTTTGGTGTCTTCTTGAAATTTAAAGATACCAAGAACAATGTTTTTGTTGGTTATGACAAGGACGGCTGGTTCTGGGAGTATAAATCTCCAACCGATAGCACCTGGTATAAGGGGGGACGTGTAGCAGCGCCTGAGACAGGATCAATTAACCACCTATCAATTAACCTCAAGTCAGATGGACAACTCAATGCAACGAATAATGATGAGAAACTCTTTGATACGGTCACTTTGCCAGCAGCTGTTAATGAAACTCTCAAAAATGAGAAGAAAATCGTCCTAAAAGCTGGTTCCTATAGCAATGACCGTACGGTTGTCAGCGTTAAAACAGACAATCAAGAAGGTGTAAAAGCGGATGATACTCCTGCCCAGAAAGAAACAGGTCCGGCTGTTGATGATAGCAAGGTGACTTATGATACGATCCAGTCTAAGGTCCTCAAGGCAGTGATTGACCAAGCCTTTCCACGCGTGAAAGAATATACTTTGAATGGGCATACTTTGCCAGGACAGGTGCAACAGTTCAATCAAGTCTTTATCAATAACCACCGAATCACCCCTGAAGTTACTTATAAGAAAATCAATGAGACAACAGCAGAGTATTTGATGAAGCTTCGCGATGATGCTCACTTAATCAATGCGGAAATGACAGTACGCTTGCAAGTTGTGGATAATCAATTACACTTTGATGTGACCAAGATTGTCAACCACAATCAAGTTACTCCAGGTCAAAAGATTGATGACGAAAGAAAATTGCTTTCAACTATTAGTTTCCTTGGTAATGCTTTGGTCTCTGTTTCGAGTGATCAAGCTGGTGCTAAGTTTGATGGGGCAACCATGTCAAACAATACCCATGTCAGCGGGGATGATCATATCGATGTAACCAATCCAATGAAAGATTTGGCTAAGGGTTACATGTATGGATTTGTTTCTACAGATAAGCTTGCTGCAGGTGTTTGGAGCAATTCTCAAAACAGCTATGGTGGTGGTTCGAATGACTGGACTCGTTTGACAGCCTATAAAGAAACAGTTGGAAATGCCAACTATGTCGGAATTCACAGCTCTGAATGGCAATGGGAAAAGGCTTATAAGGGCATTGTCTTCCCAGAATACACCAAGGAACTTCCAAGTGCCAAGGTTGTTATCACCGAAGATGCCAATGCTGACAACAAAGTCGACTGGCAAGATGGTGCCATTGCTTATCGTAGCATCATGAACAACCCTCAAGGTTGGGAAAAAGTTAAGGATATCACTGCTTACCGTATCGCGATGAACTTTGGCTCACAAGCCCAAAACCCATTCCTTATGACCTTGGATGGTATCAAGAAAATCAATCTCCACACAGATGGTCTTGGGCAAGGTGTTCTCCTTAAAGGTTATGGTAGTGAAGGTCATGACTCTGGACACTTGAACTATGCTGATATTGGTAAACGTATTGGTGGTGTTGAAGACTTCAAGACCTTGATCGAAAAAGCGAAGAAATATGGAGCTCATCTTGGTATCCACGTGAACGCTTCTGAGACTTATCCTGAGTCTAAATACTTTAATGAAAATATTCTTCGTAAGAATCCAGATGGAAGCTACAGCTACGGATGGAACTGGCTAGACCAAGGTATCAACATCGATGCTGCTTATGACTTGGCGCATGGACGCTTGGCTCGCTGGGAAGACTTGAAGAAAAAACTGGGTGAAGGTCTCGACTTTATCTATGTGGACGTATGGGGCAATGGTCAATCAGGTGATAACGGTGCCTGGGCTACCCACGTTCTTGCTAAAGAAATCAACAAACAAGGCTGGCGCTTTGCGATTGAGTGGGGTCATGGTGGTGAATACGACTCTACCTTCCAACACTGGGCAGCTGACTTGACCTATGGTGGCTACACTAATAAAGGTATCAACAGTGCCATCACACGCTTTATCCGCAACCACCAAAAAGATTCATGGGTTGGGGACTACAGAAGTTACGGTGGTGCAGCCAACTACCCACTTCTAGGTGGCTACAGCATGAAAGACTTTGAAGGCTGGCAAGGAAGAAGCGACTACAATGGCTATGTAACCAACTTATTTGCCCATGATGTCATGACTAAGTACTTCCAACACTTCACTGTAAGTAAATGGGAAAATGGTACACCAGTTACCATGACCGATAATGGTAGCACCTATAAATGGACTCCAGAAATGAAGGTTGAGCTAGTCGATGCAGCAGGTAACAAGGTTGTTGTGACTCGTAAGTCAAATGATGTCAATAGCCCACAATACCGTGAACGTACAGTAACGCTCAACGGACGTGTTATCCAAGATGGTTCAGCTTACTTGACTCCTTGGAACTGGGATGCAAATGGTAAGAAACTTCCTACTGATAAGGAAAAAATGTACTACTTCAATACGCAGGCCGGTGCAACAACTTGGACCCTTCCGAGCGATTGGGCAAAGAGCAAGGTTTACCTTTACAAGCTAACGGACCAAGGTAAGACAGAAGAGCAAGAACTAACTGTAACAGATGGTAAGATTACTCTAGACCTTCTAGCAAATCAACCATACGTTCTTTACCGTTCAAAACAAACCAATCCTGAAATGTCATGGAGCGAAGGCATGCATATCTATGACCAAGGATTTAACAGCGGAACCTTGAAACACTGGACTATTTCAGGAGATGCATCTAAAGCAGAAATCGTTAAGTCTCAAGGTGCAAACGATATGCTTCGTATCCAAGGCAATAAGAGCAAGGTAAGCCTTACTCAGAAACTGACTGGCTTGAAACCAAATACCAAGTATGCTGTTTATGTAGGTGTCGATAACCGTAGTAATGCTAAGGCAAGTATCACTGTGAATACTGGTGAAAAAGAAGTGACTACTTATACCAATAAGTCACTCGCTCTCAACTATATCAAAGCATATGCTCATAATAATCGTCGTGACAATGCTACAGTTGACAATACAAGTTACTTCCAAAATATGTACGCCTTCTTTACAACAGGATCGGACGTCTCAAATGTTACTCTGACTTTGAGTCGTGAAGCTGGTGATGAAGCAACTTACTTTGATGAAATTCGTACCTTTGAAAATAATTCAAGCATGTACGGAGAAAACCATGATACAGGTAAAGGCACCTTCAAACAAGACTTTGAAAATGTTGCTCAAGGAATCTTCCCATTTGTAGTGGGTGGTGTCGAAGGTGTCGAAGACAACCGGACTCACTTGTCTGAAAAACACGATCCATATACACAGCGTGGTTGGAACGGTAAGAAAGTCGATGATGTTATCGAAGGAAATTGGTCATTGAAGACAAATGGACTAGTGAGCCGTCGTAACTTGGTTTACCAAACTATTCCGCAAAACTTCCGCTTTGAGGCAGGTAAGACTTATCGTGTAACCTTTGAATACGAAGCAGGATCAGACAATACCTATGCCTTTGTAGTCGGTAAGGGAGAATTCCAGTCAGGTCGTCGTGGTAGTCAAGCAAGCAACTTGGAAATGCATGAATTGCCAAATACTTGGACAGATTCTAAGAAAGCTAAGAAGGCAACCTTCCTCGTGACAGGTGCAGAAACAGGCGATACTTGGGTAGGTATCTACTCAACTGGAAACGCAAGCAATACTCGTGGTGATTCTGGTGGAAATGCCAACTTCCGTGGTTACAACGATTTCATGATGGACAATCTTCACATCGAGGAAATTACCCTAACAGGTAAGATGTTGACAGAAAATGCTCTCAAGAACTACTTGCCAACTGTAGCCATGACCAACTATACGAAAGAGTCTATGGACGCTTTGAAAGAGGCGGTCTTTAACCTCAGTCAGGCAGATGATGACATTAGCGTGGAAGAGGCGCGTGCAGAGATTGCCAAGATTGAAGCTTTGAAGAATGCTTTGGTTCAGAAGAAGACAGCCTTGGTAGCAGAAGACTTTGAAAGTTTGGATGCGCCAGCTCAACCAGGTGAAGGTCTTGAGAATGCCTTTGATGGTAATGTATCTAGCCTATGGCATACATCTTGGAATGGAGGAGATGTAGGCAAGCCTGCAACCATGGTCTTGAAAGAACCAACTGAAATCACAGGCCTTCGTTATGTTCCACGTGCCTCTGATTCAAATGGAAACTTGCGTGATGTGAAACTGGTTGTCACAGATGAGTCTGGTAAGGAACATACCTTCACAGTGACAGATTGGCCAAATAACAACAAGCCAAAAGACATTGACTTTGGCAAGACAATCAAGGCTAAGAAAATCGTCCTTACTGGTACCAAGACTTACGGAGATGGTGGCGATAAATACCAATCTGCAGCGGAACTTATCTTTACTCGTCCGCAAGTAGCAGAGACTCCTCTTGACTTGTCAGGCTATGAAGCAGCTTTAGCTAAGGCGCAGAAATTGACAGACAAAGAAAACCAAGAGGAAGTGGCTGGAGTTCAGGCGAGCATGAAATATGCGACTGATAATCATCTCTTGACTGAAAGAATGGTGGCCTACTTCGCAGACTATCTCAACCAATTAAAAGATTCTGCTACGAAACCAGACGCTCCGACAAGTAGCAAGGGTGAAGAACAACCACCAGTTCTTGAAGTTCCTGAATATACAGGCCCTTACGGAACAGCTGGAGAAGAAGCGGCTGTTCATGACCTACCTGAGTTTAAGGGCGGTGTCAATGCGGCAGAAGCAGCTGTACATGAAGTCCCTGAGTTCAAGGGCGGCGTTAATGCAGTTCAAGCCTTGGTAAACGAATTACCAGAATACAAAGGTGGAGCCAATGCAGTTCTAGCAGCTGCAAATGAAGTCCCTGAGTTTAAGGGTGGCGTCAATGCGGTCCAAGCCTTGGTAAACGAGAAACCAGCCTACACAGGTGTATTGGCTACAGCTGGAGATCAAGCAGCTCCAACAGTTGAAAAACCTGAGTACCCGCTCACTCCAAGCCCAGTAGCTGATACCAAAGCTCTGGAAGATAAAGAAGAGAAACTTCCTGCCACAGGAGAACATGCTTCAGAAGTTGCTCTCTTCTTAGCAAGTGTGAGCATCGCTTTATCTGCTGCGGTTCTTGCGACAAAACGTAAAGAAGATTAATGAGATTTGGTTTTAGAAGTCCAAAAGAACTAGAATCAAATAGGATTAAACAGCCGGAGAGGACCTCTAGGTTCTCTCCTTTTTTCAAAGGAGAAATGATACCGCTTACTCATGTATGCGGATGAAAGGAATAGGAGAAAGATGGATAGACATTTTTTTGAGAAACGCTGTCACTATAGTATAAGAAAATTTGCAATCGGTGCAGCCTCCGTTATGATTGGTGCTAGTATCTTTGGAGCCAATATGGTTCAGGCAGCAGAAACTGCAGCACCTTCAGAAACAGAGGGAAGCATCACCCATGTTCAAGCACTGGATAAGTTACCCGATGATTTAGCTGCTGCGCTTGAAAAGGCGGATGCAGAAGCTGCAACAGAAGCAAGTCATGAAGAAACTCCAGCGACTGATGAGGGAACCAATCCTACAACAAGTGAAGAGGCAAAACCAGAGACAAGTCCTGCAAGTCCCAAGCCAGCAGAAACGCCGAAACCGGTTGAAACACCAAAGGCAGACAATCAACCTTCGGAAACCACTACACCAGCAGTAAAACCAGCTGAAAAGCAAATCGAAGATAGAGAAGATGTCAACCATCTCGAAGGTGCTACTGCTCAGGCGAGCAACCATGAGACTGGTACCAACTTTACTGCGGATAAGGCTATCGACGGAGATGACAATACTCGTTGGGCTACAGACAAAGATGTACCAAAACCAACTTTTGAATTGACCCTTCCTAAGACAACCTTGATCAAACATGTAGAAATTGACTGGGATCGTCGTCTTCGCAATGGGCAAAATGACCCCAATATCAAATCTTGGAGTCTCTACTATGCAGGTCAAGAAGACGTGGGCGCTAATGGAGAAAAGCAATGGAAACTCGCTCATACCAAGACTGGAGATCCTGTTTTAGACGAGAAAGTAGACCTAGCTGATAGTATCAAAGCTAAATATCTCAAACTTGAGGTCAATGATTACCAAGCGGGAACCATGAACTGGAGAAACGTTGGAATCCAAGAAATTCGAGCGTATTCTAACGTTCCGGACCATAGTAAGGTAACGGATATCCGCCAAGTAACCGAACTAACAGTAGCAGAAGACGGACAGTCTCTTGTCTTGCCTAGTCTACCAGGGGAAGTTAGTCTTATCGGAAGCAATAAACAAGGTGTAATTGACCTTCAAAATCGTATCCATAAACCTCTGACAGACCAACGTGTCAAGGTCATGGTCCAACAAATCAGAGACAGTCATACCTTTACCAAAGAGTTCGAAGTAGTCATCAAGGGGCTACATCAGGACGAAGGTGTGGGTGTGAAACCAAAAGTAGCACCAGCTGTTCAACAATGGTATGGGAAAGAAGGCCAATCTTCTATCACTTCAGATACAGTCCTTGCGACAGGAGATTCTGGCTTTGATCAGGCAGCAACCTTTTATCAGTCAGACCTTGCTAGCCGTGGATTGGAACTAGCAACAGGTGACAAGCAGGCTCAAAAACGAATCGAATTTAAAAAAGTTGAAAACAAGGGTTATGGTAAAGAAGGGTATGGTATCACTATCCAAGATGATGTGATTACCATCGAAGCTGCCACAAACACAGGAGCCTTCTACGCCACTCGTACTCTTCTTCAAATGGGAGAAACAGACCTACAAAATGGTGAAATTCGCGATTTCCCAAGTTTCAGCCACCGTGGCTTTATGCTAGATACAGGTCGTAAATTTATCCCTTACGACACCCTTGTAGACATCATGCTCAACATGGCTTACTACAAGATGAACGACTTGCAGTTGCACCTCAACGATAACTATATCTTCCTCAAGGAACACTTGGCAGGTAAGAATTTAAGTTCAGAAGAACAACTCAAGTATGTACTTGAACATGCCAAGACTGGTTTCCGTGTGGAGACAGACATTGTCGGTAAGAATGGTCAAAAATTGACATCAGATGAGCATTATACCAAGGAAGAAATGCAAAATCTGATTAAACTTGCCAAGGCCTTGCATATCAATCTAGTGCCAGAAATTGACACACCAGGTCACGCTCTATCATTTGTCAAAGTCCGTCCAGACCTCATGTATCAAGGTAGTTTGAGCGATTATGCAGGTAAGCACAATGTTGAGCGCGTAGCCATGCTAGACTTGGATAACAAGTACGAAGAAACTCTTAAATTTGTCAAATCAGTTTATGACAAACTTCTCGATGGTCCAGATGCACCGCTTCATGGCGTGTCCACTGTTCATATCGGAACGGATGAATACTATGGCAGCAGAGAAAGCTATCGCCGCTATGTCAATGATTTGACCCAATATATCAAGTCTAAAGGTTACACCCCTCGTATCTGGGGATCGCTCAGTGCGAAACGTGGGAACACTCCTGTTGATTGGAACGGAGTAGAGGTTGATATCTGGAGTATCGGATGGCAACGACCAAATGAGGCCATTGCTCAGGGAGCTAAGATTATCAATATCACGGATGTACCGACCTATAGTGTGCCAAGTGGAAGCAATAGTCAAGCAGCCTACGGGGACTATGCTAACTACGAACGTCAGTACAATAGCTGGACACCGAATGATTTTAGAACAGGTGGAGGTCCACTTCTACCAGCTTCTCATCCAAGTATTCTTGGTGGTGGGCACGCAGTTTGGAATGATAACATTGACCTTCATGAGACCGGTTTGACCTCTTATGACATCTTCAAACGCTTCTTCAAGAGCATGCAAACCACTGCAGAACGCACTTGGGGATCTGACCGTGCAGCTGCGACCTTTGCAGAACGCACCCTACCAACGAGCCCTTATGCGCCACAGTCAAATCCTGATAAAGAGATTGATCAAAGCGACTTGTTTACCATCAATTCTGAAACAGTCAAGAACTATGCAAGCAAGAAAGTGAAGGCAAGCGAACAGGGATTGGCTTTTGAGAAAGATAGCAGTATCGAAGGCTTGGCTGGTGATGTTGGTCCAAGTCACGTCTTGAAGTTTGATGTAACTGTCACTGGAGACGGGGAACAAACCTTCTCAACAAGTGGGGACAATCGTATCTATCTAGCTGATAAAGACGGCTATCTTGCTTACCAGTTTGAACAGTTCCATATCCAATTCAATAAAAAACTTGAAAAGAACAAACGTTATCAAATCTCCATCGTGACCAAACCACAATCTACAGAAGTCTATGTGGATGGTGAAAAGATTGAGCGTATTGCAAATCCAGCCCACCCTCGTTTTGCCCACAATAGCTTGGTTCTACCGCTTGAAAGCATCGGTGGTTTCAAAGGAATCTTGCATAGTGCAGAGTTGTCAGACAAAGCATTTGTAAACCCTCGTTTGATTTCAAATGATAAGATTACTGCAACCGCAAGCAGTCAGCAACTTCCAGGAAACGCGACTGAAGGCGCTGTTGAAAAGGCCTTTGACAATGATCCAAATACCTTCTGGCATACTAAATGGACTGGTGACACTGCGCCATACACTCTTACTATGACCTTGAAAGAAGCAGAAAAAATCAATGGTTTGACCTATCTCCCACGTCCAGGTGGTGGAAATGGTGTTGTGACGCGCTACGAAATCTACGCACAAAAAGATGGCCAAATGGTCAAGGTTTCAGAAGGAAGCTGGGACAACAACGCCCAAGAAAAAACAGTCAACTTTGCGGCGGTACATACCAACAAGATTGAGTTGAAAGTATTGGAAGGCGTTGGTGGTTTTGCAAGTGCTGCTGAAATTCATCTATTGAAACCTGTTAAAGAAGAGCAAGAAACGCCTGCACCAAGTCAACCAGAAAAACCAACTACTCCTGAAAAACCAAAAGTAGACCAAACCGGTGATGGAACAGTTGAATTGGCAGATCAATTCACTGCAAGTAAACCAGCTAGCGAAGACAGCATTGCAGCTGCCAGCAAGAGCGCAGACTATCTCAAGAAAGAGTACAAGGTCTTCCCAACTCCACAAAAAGTGACTTATGGAGAAGGTGTCACAGCTCTTCGCAAGCAAGTCAATCTGGTCATGGGTGATCAACTCGATATCTATACTCGCAATCGCTTGAAGAGTGTTTTGCAGGACAATCAAGTATCTTATACAACTGGTAAGTCAGCAATCGCTGGCGCAACCAACATCTATCTTGGAGTGCATGGACAAGGTTCACAAGCAGAGCAAAACTTGTCCAAGGTTTCAGCAGGTCTCTTTGACAAGATTGACGCCTATGTCTTGAGTATCAAGGATAATTCGATTTCTATCGTCGGAAAAGACACTGATGCAGTCTTCTATGGTTTGACAACCTTGAAACACATGCTCAAGGAAAGCCAAGTACCAGTCCTTCGCAATGTAACAGTAGAAGATTACGCAGAGCTCAAGAACCGTGGTTTCATCGAAGGATACTATGGAAACCCATGGTCGAATGCCGATCGTGCAGAACTCATGCGTTTTGGTGGCGATTTGAAATTGAACCAATACTTCTTTGCACCAAAAGACGATCCATACCACAACAAGAAATGGCGTGAACTCTATCCAGAAGAAAAACTAGCTGAAATCCGTGAACTCGCTCGTGTCGGAAATCAAAGTAAAACCCGCTATGTCTGGACTATCCATCCATTCATGAACAACCGCATCCGCTTTGGCAATGAAGCGCATTACCAAGAAGATTTGGCAACCATCAAGGCTAAATTTACCCAGTTGATGAAAGTGGGTGTCCGTGAATTTGGTATCCTTGCAGATGATGCTCCAAGCCCAGTCGGAGGCTACAATAGCTACAACCGCTTGATGCAAGATATGACCAAGTGGTTGACTGAAATGCAGGGAACCTACAGCGGTCTTCGCAAAGAAATGATCTTTGTTCCTGGCCAGTATTGGGGTAATGGACGTGAGGATGAGTTGAAATCCCTCAATGAAAATCTCCCAAGTTCAACATCCATGACCTTGACGGGTGGTAAGATTTGGGGTGAAGTCTCTGAAAGCTTCCTTTCAACTCTCAAGAACAATCTATCCGCAGGTGGCAAGACCTATCGCCCAGTTTCACTTTGGATTAACTGGCCTGTAACAGATAACTCGAAACAACACTTGATTCTAGGTGGTGGTGAGAAATTCCTTCATCCAAATGTGGATCCAAGCTTGCTGTCTGGTATCATGTTGAACCCAATGCAACAGTCTGAACCATCTAAGATTGCCCTCTTTTCAGGAGCTCAATACTCATGGAAACAGTGGAAATCAGAAGAAGAAGCTAAGAAAATCAATGATATTGCCTTCAACTTTGTAGAAAATGGTCATTTTGAAGATAGCAAGGTATCAGCAGCCTTCCGCGAACTTGGTAAACACATGATCAACCAAAACATGGATAATCGTGTCGTCAAACTAGAAGAATCTGTAGACTTGGCTCCAAAATTAACAGACTTCATGACCAAGCTCAAAGCAGGTCAGGATGTGACTGCAGAACGTGTAGCCTTGCGTGCAGAATTTGCCAAGATTAAAGAAGCAGCCGAACTCTATAAAGCATCAGGCGATAAAAAAATGGTTGCCCAAATCCACTATTGGTTGGATAATGCAATCGATCAAATGAATGCCCTCGATGCCTTCCTTACAGGAACTGAAGCCATGGCTACAAACGATGCAGCCAAACTTTGGGATAGCTACTATAAAGGTTTGAAATTGTACGAACAGTCTCAAACTCACACCTTCCATTATGTAGACCATATGGAAAAAGCTGAATTGGGTGTTCAACATATTCGTCCATTTATCCTATCCCTGAAAGAAGTTCTAGCGTCTGAAGTTCAAAAAGTCTTGCATCCAGACCAAATCATCAGCACCTTTATCACCAATCGAACAGGGGTAGAAGGTGGTTTGGCAGAAGTAACGGATGGCGATTTGGCAACTCATGCGATTATTAAATCACCAAATAGCATCAAGACAGGTGATTATATTGGTATGAAGTTCAACAAACCAGTAGCGATTCAAACCTTGACCTTTGCTATGGGAACGCAGGCAAATCCACGTGATACCTTTAGTAAGGCAGAAGTGCAGTATCAAGATGAAAACGATAACTGGATAACCTTGAAAGAGCCAAGCTATGTCGGAAATGAATCCCTGCTTAAGTTTGAAAATCTCACTATCAAGGCCAAGGCAGTTCGCATGATTGCGACAGCAGACCGCGAGAACACTTGGTTTGCAGTTCAGGAAATTGCAGTCAACCGTCCAGTTGAAAAAGCTCGTAGCCAACAAGCAACGACAGTTAGTCTAAGCTCAAACTTAGTTTACAAACTAAATACCTCAGCCCGTCAAATCACTGATGGCAAGGACAATACAGAAGCCATGATGGCAAATGCTGACGGTAGCAATACAACTCCAGTAGATGCCTGGGCACAACTGGACCTCGGTGAAGTCAAGTCAGTCACTAAAGTACGACTTCGCCAAGGAACGGGTGATAAACTTGCCGCAGGTGTACTTGAGTATTCTACAGACGGAACTGCATGGCAAGAGTTGGATCGCCTATCAGGAGAACAAACCAAGGAAGTGACCAGAGCGATCAATGCTCGTTACATCCGAGTCCGCAATACCAAGGCCCTTGACCTCTGGTGGCGTATCCAGGACTTCTCTGTTGAGACACGTTCTGGAAACAGTGAGTTAACGGACACCAACGTTGATGCCTTGAAGGAAACGCCGGTAGTGGATAGCTTGGGACATTATGAACTTCAAATTCCAGCTGGAACCAAACTCCCTGCTCATAGCTATCTAGGTATGAAACTTGACCGTATCCATCAAATCAAGAGCATCCAGCTCCAAGGCCAAGCCAACCCTGCTCTTAGCCTAGAGTACTCTGCAAATGCGCAAGAATGGACAGCAGCTAGCCAGTTGACTGATAGATCTGCAGCAAGCCACTTAGTACGTTATGTGCGTTTGGTCAACAAAACAGATCAGGAGCAAGCTGTGACAGCCACTTCTCTCCTTGTGACAACCAAAGAAGTACAACCAACCAAACTAGAATCTACAACTATGGGCATTCATCCAACATACGGAAGCAATGATGTTCGTAAGCTGAACAACCTAGATCAACTATTTGATGGTGTTTACAACAACTTCGTTGAGTTTTCAGACTATGCCCATAAAGATGGTCATGTGACCTTGAAACTTGGCAGCGAACGCACTATCAAGAAGATTAGAGCTTATATCCAAGACGGAACACAAAACTACCTTCGTGATGGTAAGATCCAAGTCAGCCAAGACGGTAAAACTTGGACAGATGTTGTGACAGTGGGAGATGGTGTGGCCAACAGCCAACACGATGATTCATTGACAGATGGTTGGACACACGATTCTAAGATGCCAGGAAATCGCTACATCGAGGGTGAATTGACGACACCAGTTAAAGCTAACTATCTCCGTGTCCTCTATACAGCAGACTATGATGCCCGTTTTGTAGGATTTACAGAATTGGTCATCAACGATGGTGAATTTGTCAAACCAATCAATGATCCAACAGTAGAAGGAAGTAGTGGAGAAAGCCAAGGCAACCTTTATAATAATCTTGTAGACGGCAAAGTCTTGACCAGCTACAAGTCTGAAAAAGACAAGGGCGAATTGGTGTATCACTTATCTGAGCCAACCAATGCCAACCACCTTCGTCTCGTTTCCAGTCTTCCTGAAGGAGCTAAGGCACGTGTTCTTGCTAGAACACTCAAGGATGGTCAAGACAGTTGGACAGACCTCGGTGCCATTACATCTAGTCTCCAAACCTTCGCTATCCGAAATGGTGGCTCTCTTCTAGACGTCAAATTAGTCTGGGAAGGTGGCAAGGCTGAGTTTTATGAATTGGCAAGCTTTTATCAAGAATTAACAGAAGAACCGGTTCAATCAAGCAAGGGTGAAGAACCAGCACCCGTTCTTGAGGTTCCTGAATTCACAGGTGGTGTCAATGCAGTTGAAGCCCTAGTACATGAACTTCCAGAGTACACAGGCCCAGTAGCAACAGTAGGAGACCAAGCTGCTCCAACAGTAGAGAAACCTGAGTTCAAGGGTGGTGTCAATGCAGTTGAAGCCCTAGTACATGAGCTTCCAGAATACACAGGCCCAGTGGCGACAGTAGGAGACCAAGCTGCTCCAACAGTAGAGAAACCTGAGTTCAAGGGTGGTGTCAATGCAGTGATGGCTCTAGTGCATGAATTGCCAGAATACACAGGCCCGCTAGCAACAGTAGGTGATCAAGCTGCTCCAACAGTAGAGAAACCTGAGTTTAAACTTAGCTCACTTGCTTCAGATGAAGGTAAGGCACCGGCACCGGAACTAAAACAAGAAGTGACGAAGCGAGAAACAGCTGAACAAAGTTTGCCAGCAACAGGTGAGAGTCAATCTGACACAGCCCTCTTCCTAGCAGGTGTTAGCCTAGCCCTATCTGCTCTCTTTGTAGCAAAAACAAAGAAAGACTAGTATTTAGTAAAACCTCTTAACAAGATTACGAAATCCGTTTCCTATCTTTCCCAATGAGGTTTATAGTACAGAAAAAGCCTGAGAAGATGTCTTCTCAGGCTTTTGTTAAGCACATAAATGCAATAGTGCTATGAAAAAATCACCCAGAAAAATCTGGGTGATAAATGTTATGGTTGTGCTGGTTGAGGATTCTGATTTTGGTTCTGGTTTTGTTGACCAGGCGTTGTATTTGGTTGCTGGTTATTGGTATTATTGTTTGCACTATTATTCGTGCTTGGAGTAGTTGAGCTTGACTGTGAAGTTGAACTTTCTGATGTCGAGCTCGAACTTTCTGGTGTTGGGGCCTGTTGCGGAGCAGGAGCAGTCCATGCAGAACGAGCACCGTTTTTAAAGACGAACTCACCACTTCGATAGAGGCCTTCTGGCATAGTCCAGTCGCCAGGGTTGTTATCCTCAGACAGATAAGTCATCATTGAACGGTAAACCTTAGCTGCAACATAGAAGCCATCACCAACGATAGGAGTAAGGCGGTTTGAGTAACCTGTCCACACAGCCATTGAATATTTGCGAGTATAACCAACAAACATTTCGTCTGGGGCTACATAACCAGTATTTTTGATGTAGTTTTCAATTTCATCGTCTGTATAGTTTGATGTACCAGTCTTACCAGCTTGAGGTAGCCAAGGGAGATAAGCACCACGACCCGTTCCGTATGCCAAGACAGTCTTCATCATTTCTGTCATCATATAGGCGGTCGTCTCTTTCATGGCACGAGTACCAGGATCAGCGTATTCTTTTGAGCTACCATCACTAAAGACGATTTTATTGATATACATTGGTTTATGGTAGATACCACCGTTAGCAAAAGCAGCGTAAGCAGCAGCCATTTTCTCACTACTTGCTCCGTACTTTTTGTTTGACTCAGTCGTATTACTTGAAATCGCGTTGGCATAGTGCATATCTGGATAGTCAATACCGATTCCATTTAGGAAGGTCTTGGCTCTATCCAAACCAACTTTGTTCAAGGTTTCTACAGCAGTAACGTTCCGTGATTGTTGGAGCGCATATTGGATGGTAATATTTCCAAAATAACTTCTATCCCAGTTGTAAACAGGGGTATCTGTTCCAGGATAGTTGTAAGGAACATCATGTACAATCGAAGCAGTTGAGTCGTAGATGTCATACTCCAAGGCAGGAGCATAGTCTGTGATTGGCTTCATGGTAGAACCCCAGTCACGGTTGGTTTCAACAGCTTGGTTGATTCCGAAGGAAACATTGCTTGATTGGTGACGAGAACCTAACTGAGCAATGACTTTCCCATTTGTCACATCCACAATCGTTGAAGCTACTTGCATTTCATCATCTGGATAGTTGACATACTCGTCGGTATTGTAGATATCCCAGAGATGTTGTTGAACTTTAGGATCAACGTTGGTGTAGACGTCCATACCAGTCGTTAAGAGATTGTAGCCTGTTTCTTGTTCGACTTGATCGATTACCTCTTTGAGATAGTTGTCCATGTATGGAGGATAACTATTAGCCGATTTTAGACTTTGAAGCCCATCTGTAATCGGAGTATTAATCGCTTTTTCATATTGCTCAGCTGAAATGTAACCTTGCCCCTTCATCTCAGAGAGGACGAGATTACGACGTTCTTGAGCGGCTTCTGGATGCGAGTATGGATCATACTGGTTTGGAGCCTGAGGCATACCAGCAAGGAGAGCTAATTGAGGAATGCTTAGATCTTTTAGGTCCTTTCCATAGTAACTTTGGGCAGCTGTCTGCATTCCGTAGTTACCGTTTGACATGTAAACCTTGTTGATGTAGTAGGTCAAGATCTCTTGTTTAGTCGCTTTCTGTTCTAGCTGAACGGCTAACCAAGCTTCCTGGGCCTTACGAGAAAGGGTTTGATCAGAAGTTGACGTAGAGAAATAGGTTAACTTGATCAACTGCTGTGTCAAGGTGGAAGCTCCTTGCAGGCCTCCACCACCACGAAGGTTTCGTAGGGTAGCACCTAGGATACGGATCGTGTCGATTCCTCGGTGATTAAAGAAGCGATGATCCTCAATCGAAACAATAGCGTTTACCAAATCGGTCGGTATTTCGTTTGCTTGGGCATTGACCCGACGTTCCGATCCAAGATCAGCGATAAGCTCGTCATTGCTATCATAGATCTTACTTGACGTTGTAGCAACTAGTTTACTTTCAGAAAGTTCTGGAGCCTTGCTAACATAGTAGAGGAAGAGACCTCCACCAAGCATTACAGCTGCGATAAATACAGTTAAGAGACTGATACTGACATACTTAGCTATTCGCAGAAAAGTTTGTTTGTTCATCTTGTTTTACCACCTAGTAAATGTTCTTTGATAATGTCGAGGTAGGGAATTTGAGGAAAGGCACCAGGCTCAATCCTATATCCATTTTCTCGAATATATCCAAGTGGCATTGACTTCTGTCCCTTATCTTGATGATAGAATCGGATGAGGTCAATAGCCGGCAATAAGTAGGTTTCTTGCTGAGAAGAAAAGTGAAGGAGTACAAAGCAGATTCCTTGCTGGGCAAGGACTTGTTCCATATGCTGGATCTGATGGAGATGAAAATTCTTCATCGGTATCGCATGTTTTTGCCTGGTTTCCTTTGCTTCAAAGTCGATGTAGTATCCATCATAAACCCCTGAATAGTCAGTAGTTGAGGCTTGTCTAAAGTAGGCTTCAACAATCTTGGCACGACTTCGTTGGGGATAGTCAACACGTACGATTTGGATGGGAGTCGGTTTCTTGTGAATAACAGCTAACCCATGCGACAAATAGTAGTCGTTCGTAGCATTGATCATCTTTTCAAAAGACATTCCCCGATTTGCGAAATTTTTAGTTTGTGACAGGGGGGCTTGTCTCTTTTGAGATGAAATTTTATGTGGATAGTTGACCATAATTCTCCTTATTGGTACAATAACATCACTCTATTATATCATAAATTTACAAAGAAAGGGTTAAAAATGACATCAGCCTTGATTTTAGGCTATTCGGCCTTCGACCTTGGTCTCTTTAATGACAAGGATATTCGCGTTGACATTATCAAAAAAGCCATTAGTAGAGACTTGGAAGGTCTAGCAGAGGAAGGGGTGACCTGGCTTGTCTTTACAGGGACTCTGGGCTTTGAGCACTGGGTGCTTCAAGTAGCTAAAGAAATGAAAGAAGACTATGGATTTCAATTGGCGACCATTTTTGATTTTGAAACCCATGGCAGTAATTGGAATGAAGCAAATCAAGCGAAATTGAGTGAGTTCAAGCAGGTTGATTTTGTCAAATACGCCTATCCACAATATGAGCACAAGGGACAATTACGTGATTATCAGAAATTTTTGCTGGAAAATACAGATACTTGTTATCTTTTTTACGACGAAGAAAACGAAACCAAGTTACGATATTTTTACCAAATGATGAAAAATCAAGCGGACTATGTTACAAGAAGATTAACATTTGAGGACTTGAATGAAATAGTAGAAAATTTTTCTGAAAAGTAAGCCTTTGACCTTGATTTTTACTTGTCTTTTTTTATATAATAATACTAGTAACCCAGAATGGAGAGAGACATGGCAAGTATTATATTTTCAGCGAAAGATATTTTTGAACAAGAATTTGGACGTGAAGTACGTGGATATAGCAAAGCAGAGGTCGATGAATTCCTAGACGATGTGATTAAGGATTATGAAACCTACGCAGCTTTGGTCAAATCCCTTCGTCAAGAGATTGCTGATTTGAAGGAAGAATTATCTCATAAACCACAGTCAGTTCCAACTCAGCCTGATTCTATCGAAGTTACCGCTTCTACCTCGATGACAAACTTTGATATCTTGAAACGATTGAATCGACTTGAAAAAGAAGTGTTTGGTAAACAAATTTTAGACAATGAAGATGTATAATTGAGTGTCTATCAAGTGCATAAATGCAATTTTTGGATAATCGCGTGAAGAGATTCTCTTTTCATGAGGAAAGTCCATGCTAGCACAGGCTGTGATGCCTGTAGTGTTTGTGCTAGGCGAAACCATAAGCCTAGGGACGAGAGATCGTTACGGCAGTCGAAATGGCTAAGTCTTCGGATAAGTCAGATTAGGCTTGAAAGTGCCACAGTGACGGAGTCTCTCTGGAAACGGAGAGAGTGGAACGCGGTAAACCCCTCAAGCTAGCAACCCAAATTTTGGTCGGGGCATGGAGTGCACGGAAACGAACGTAGTACTCTGACTGCTAGCAGCTAGAGCTGTTAGTGGTAGACAGATGATTATCGAAGGAAGTGGTCCTAGTCACTTCTGGAACAAAACATGGCTTATAGAAAATTGCATATAGGTTGGGGCTGAGAAATCTTTCTCAACCTCATTTTTTAAAGTGAACAAAAGAAAGGTCTTACAAGACTGTAAAATGAAAAAAGAATTTAATTTAATCGCAACTGCTGCAGCGGGTCTTGAGGCTGTCGTTGGACGTGAGGTGCGAGAACTAGGCTATGATTGCCAGGTTGAAAACGGCCGTGTTCGTTTCCACGGTGATGTGCGGGCAATCATTAAGACCAATCTTTGGCTTCGTGCAGCGGATCGCATCAAGATTGTAGTTGGAAGCTTCCCTGCAAAGACCTTTGAAGAGCTCTTTCAAGGAGTTTTTGCTCTAGATTGGGAAAACTATCTCCCGTTAGGAGCACGTTTCCCGATATCAAAGGCAAAATGTGTGAAGTCTAAACTACATAACGAGCCCAGTGTTCAGGCTATTTCTAAGAAGGCTGTTGTAAAGAAATTACAAAAACACTATGCCCGTCCAGAAGGGGTTCCCTTGATGGAAACTGGTCCCGAGTTTAAGATTGAGGTATCTATCCTGAAAGATGTGGCAACTGTCATGATTGACACGACAGGTTCTAGCCTTTTTAAACGTGGTTATCGTACGGAAAAGGGTGGAGCGCCTATCAAAGAAAACATGGCAGCAGCCATTTTACAACTCTCAAACTGGTATCCAGACAAGCCTTTGATTGATCCAACCTGCGGTTCAGGAACCTTCTGTATCGAGGCGGCTATGATAGCTAAGAAGATGGCCCCAGGTCTTCGCCGTTCCTTTGCTTTTGAAGAATGGAACTGGGTCAGCGATCGGTTAATTCAAGAAGTGCGTACGGATGCTGCCAAGAAAATTGACCGTGAACTGGAACTGGATATCATGGGCTGTGATATAGACGCTCGTATGGTTGAAATTGCTAAAGCCAATGCTCAAGCAGCAGGTGTGGCAGGTGATATCACCTTTAAACAAATGCGGGTACAAGACTTACGCTCGGACAAGGTAAATGGTGTCATCATCTCCAATCCTCCATATGGTGAGCGTTTGTCTGATGATGTAGGAGTTACCAAGCTTTATGCTGAGATGGGACAGGTATTTGCGCCACTGAAAACCTGGAGTAAATTTATCCTGACCAGTGATGAAGCATTTGAAAGTAAGTACGGAAGTCCAGCTGATAAAAAACGAAAACTGTATAACGGGACCTTAAAAGTGGATTTGTATCAATACTTTGGTCAGCGTGTGAAACGTCAGGAGTTAAAATAGAAAGGTGAACTCATGAGTAAGAAAAGACGTGATCGTCATAAAAAAGGACATCAAGAACCCAAATTTGACTTTGATGAAGCAAAAGATTTGACTGTTGGTCAAGTGATTCGTAAGAATGAAGAGGTGGAGGCTGGAGTATTGCCTGAGGACAACATCTTGGACAAATACATCAAACAACACCGTGAAGAGATTGAAGCTGACAAGTTTGAAACTCGTCAGTTTAAAAAAGAAGAACTAGCTTCCACTCAAAGTCTAGAAGATATGATTCAAGAAGTGCGAGAATCTAGCGAGACTTCTGAAGAAATTGAAGAATCACATCTTGTGACGGAGGAAGTTTCTGGCCATACAGAAGAAACGGAAGCTGCTAGTGTTGTTCTGTCTCCTCTAGATGAGGAAAATCAAGAACTGGAACCACTTGTATTAACCAACACAGCAACAGAAGAAGAGACAGAAAGTCCAGAAGAGGAAGAAGTGATTGTTCCTCTATCACGTTCGGCTCAAACAGAACCTGAAACAGGCTCTAAGAAGAAAGGTGTCATCATCATTGCTTCTGTAGTAGCTGCAATCCTTGTGCTTGCTGGAACATATTATGTCTACCGCCAAGTATCTCGTTCAAACCAAGAAATCCAGTCTTCTCAAGCAGCCTCTTCGGATGATAAAGGGACACAAACAGCTTTGAAAGACTTCAATGATCTCTATGATACTTTCTATACAGATGCTAATAAGACAGCTCTGAAAAACAGCCAGTTTGATAAATTGAGCCAACTTAAAACCTTGCTAGATAAGTTAGAAGGTAGCCGTGATTATACACTAGCTAAGTCAAGATATGATAGCCTAGCAACTCAAATCAAGGCCATTCAAGATGTCAATGCCCTCTTTGAAAGCCCAGCTATTACGGACGGTGTCTTGGATACCAATGCGAAAGCCAAAGCAGACGCTAAATTTACAGAAATCAAGACAGGGAACACAGAACTAGACAAACTCTTGGATAAGGCTATTAGTCTTGGCAAGAGCCAACAAACCAGTGCTTCCAGCTCAAGTTCGAGCTCTAGCACGAGTCAAGCAAGCTCAAGTTCAGCTACAGAAAGCAATGCAAGCAGCACGACCCCTTCAACAAGCACCACGGCACCAGCTAGAGATACAAATGGTGGTTTGTCTGGCGATGGGGTTAATCTTCAAAGAAGTACTAGTCGTGTACCTTACAACCAATCAGCTGTAGACGATAGCAACAACCCTGCTTGGACCTTTGCGGATGGTGTATTGGAACAAGTCCTAGCAACATCACGTGCTCGTGGCTATATCACTGGCAATCAATATATCCTAGAACGTGTCAATATCGTAAACGGAAATGGTTATTACAACCTCTATAAACCAGATGGAACCTATCTCTTCACCCTCAACTGTAAGACGGGTTACTTTGTAGGGAACGGTTCTGGTCATGCGGATGACTTGGACTATTAGGACTCCGTTACAAAATTCTTTCCTTTCATAGGTAAAAATGATAAAATAAAACATATTAAACAAGAGGAGTGTCACATGACAAAAGCTAACTTTGGTGTCGTTGGTATGGCCGTAATGGGTCGTAACCTTGCCCTAAATATCGAATCTCGTGGTTATACAGTTGCCATTTACAACCGTAGTAAAGAAAAAACAGAAGACGTAATTGCTTGCCATCCTGAAAAGAACTTTGTGCCAAGCTATGACGTTGAAAGCTTTGTAAACTCAATCGAAAAACCTCGTCGTATCATGCTGATGGTTCAAGCTGGACCTGGTACAGACGCAACTATCCAAGCCCTTCTTCCCCACCTTGACAAGGGTGATATCTTGATTGACGGAGGAAACACTTTCTACAAAGATACCATCCGTCGTAATGAAGAATTGGCAAACTCAGGTATCAACTTTATCGGTACTGGGGTTTCTGGTGGTGAAAAAGGTGCCCTTGAAGGTCCTTCTATCATGCCTGGTGGACAAAAAGAAGCCTACGAATTGGTTGCGGATGTTCTCGAAGAAATCTCAGCTAAAGCACCAGAAGATGGCAAACCATGTGTGACTTACATCGGTCCTGATGGAGCTGGTCACTATGTAAAAATGGTCCACAACGGTATCGAGTATGGTGATATGCAATTAATCGCAGAAAGCTATGACCTCATGCAACACTTGCTAGACCTTTCTGCAGAAGACATGGCAGAAATCTTTACTGAGTGGAACAAGGGTGAATTGGACAGCTACTTGATCGAAATCACAGCTGATATCTTGAGCCGTAAAGACGATGAAGGTCAAGATGGACCAATCGTAGACTATATCCTGGATGCTGCAGGAAACAAAGGAACTGGTAAATGGACGAGCCAATCAGCACTTGACCTTGGTGTGCCATTGTCACTCATCACTGAGTCAGTCTTTGCCCGCTACATCTCCACATACAAAGAAGAGCGTGTACATGCTAGCAAGGTCCTTCCAAAACCAGCTACTTTCAAATTTGAAGGTGACAAGGCTGAGTTGATCGAAAAGATCCGTCAAGCTCTTTACTTCTCAAAAATCATTTCATACGCACAAGGTTTTGCTCAATTGCGTGTGGCTTCTAAAGAAAATAACTGGAACTTGCCATTTGCGGACATCGCATCTATCTGGCGTGATGGCTGTATCATCCGTTCTCGTTTCTTGCAAAAGATCACAGATGCCTACAACCGCGATGCTGATCTTGCCAACCTTCTCTTGGATGAGTACTTCTTGGATGTTACTGCTAAGTACCAACAAGCAGTGCGTGATATCGTAGCTCTTGCTGTTCAAGCTGGTGTACCAGTGCCAACCTTCTCAGCAGCTATTACTTACTTTGATAGCTACCGTTCAGCAGACCTTCCTGCTAACTTGATCCAAGCGCAACGTGACTACTTTGGTGCCCACACTTACCAACGTAAAGACAAAGAAGGAACATTCCACTACTCTTGGTATGACGAAAAATAAGTAGGTCTGCCATGGGGAAACGGATTTTATTACTTGAGAAAGAACGAAATCTCGCTCATTTTCTCAGTCTGGAACTCCAAAAAGAGCAATACCGTGTTGATCTGGTAGAGGAGGGGCAAAAAGCCCTCTCCATGGCTCTCCAGACAGATTATGACTTGATTTTACTGAATGCTCGTCTGGGGGATATGACGGCCCAGGATTTTGCAGAGAGGCTGAGTCGGACAAAACCTGCCTCAGTGATTATGGTCTTGGACCATCGCGAAGAATTGCAAGACCAGATTGAGACAATCCAGCGCTTCGCCGTTTCTTACATCTATAAGCCAGTGATTATTGATCAGCTGGTGGCTCGTATTTCAGCGATTTTCCGAGGTCGGGACTTTATCGACCAACACTGTAGTCAGATGAAGGTCCCAACGTCTTACCGCAATTTGCGTATGGATGTAGAACATCATACCGTTTATCGTGGCGAGGAGATGATTGCTCTGACGCGCCGTGAGTATGACCTTTTGGCCACTCTCATGGGAAGCAAGAAGGTCTTGACTCGTGAGCAGTTGTTGGAAAGTGTTTGGAAGTACGAAAGTGCGACAGAAACCAATATCGTGGATGTTTATATCCGTTATCTACGTAGCAAGCTTGATGTAAAAGGTCAAAAAAGCTACATTAAAACCGTGCGTGGTGTTGGTTACACCATGCAAGAATAGAAAAGCAGTTGCAGTTGTGTAACTGCTTTTTTTGAGAAATTTCTATATATTGACATACAATAAAGTCTTTGCTACAATCAGTTATGGAGGAAAAATCTAATGAAATTTTTGAAAAAAATGTTGCAAGTTGTTCTAGCAGTCTTTTTCTTTGCTTTGCTAACGACTAATACCGTATTGGCGGATGATGCTGATTCAGAAGGCTGGCAATTTGTCCAAGAAAATGGTAGAACCTACTATAAGAAGGGTGACATCAAAGAAAAGGCCTGGAGAGTGATTGATGGTAAATACTATTATTTTGATCATGTATCAGGTGAGATGGTTGTTGGATGGCAGTATATTCCCATGCCAGATAAAGGTAGTACCATTGGTCCTTACCCAAATGGTATCAGATTAGAATATATGCCAATGTCAAGATGGTACTACTTTAATCAAGATGGCGTACTACAAGAGTTTGTTGGTAAGCAAGTTTTAGAAGCAAAAACTGCTACAAATACCAACAAACATCATGGGGAACAATATGATAGTCCAGCAGAGAAACGAGTCTATTATTTTGAAGATCAGCGTAGCTATCACACTTTAAAAACTGGTTGGATTTCTGACGAAGGGCATTGGTATTATTTACAGGAGGATGGTGGCTTTGATTCTCGCATCAACAGATTGACTGTTGGGGAGATAGCACGTGGTTGGATCAAGGCTTATCCTCTAACCTATGATGAAGAGAAGCTAAAAGCGGCTCCATGGTACTACTTGGATCCAACAACTGGGATTATGCAAACAGGTTGGAAATATCTTGGCAATAAGTGGTACTACCTCCGTTCATCAGGAGCTATGACAACTGGCTGGTATCAGGAAGGCTCAACTTGGTACTATTTAGATGCTGAAAATGGCGATATGAAAACAGGCTGGCAATATCTTGGTAACAAGTGGTACTATCTCCGTTCATCAGGAGCTATGGCGATTGGCTGGTATCAGGAAGGTTCGACTTGGTATTATCTACATACAAGTAATGGCGATATGAAGACTGGTTGGTTCCAGGTCAATGGCAAATGGTACTATGCTTACAGCTCAGGTGCTTTAGCAGTGAATACGACCGTAGAAGGCTATTTTGTCAACTATAATGGCGAATGGGTTCAATAAGGAAAGAGGCGATTGTGAAGGAAACAATCGCTTTTTTTGTGAAAATATAATAAAATAGATAGGAAAGAATAAATACTTGTATGAAAAATGAGACGGCTTTTTCGTCTAGCAAAAGGAAAAAATGACAAAAAAAGTTGGTGTCGGTCAGGCACATAGTAAGATTATTTTAATAGGAGAGCATGCGGTCGTTTACGGTTATCCTGCTATCTCCCTGCCTCTTTTGGAGGTGGAGGTGACTTGTAAGGTAGTTCCTGCAGCGAGTCCTTGGCGCCTCTATGAGGAGGATACCTTGTCTATGGCGGTGTATGCCTCGCTTGAGCATCTAAATATCAAGGATGCTTGCATTCGCTGTGTGATTGACTCGGCTATCCCTGAAAAACGAGGGATGGGTTCGTCTGCGGCTATCAGCATAGCGGCCATTCGAGCTGTTTTTGACTACTATCAAGCCGAACTGCCTCATCATGTATTGGAAATCTTGGTCAATCGGGCTGAGATGATTGCCCATATGAATCCGAGCGGGTTGGATGCCAAGACCTGTCTCAGTGACCAGCCTATTCGCTTTATCAAGAACCTTGGATTTACAGAGCTTAAGATGGATCTATCCGCTTATTTGGTCATTGCAGATACGGGCGTGTATGGTCACACTCGTGAAGCTATCCAAGTAGTTCAAAGCAAGGGGAAGGATGCCCTACCGTTTTTGCATGCCCTGGGAGAATTGACCCAGCAGGCAGAAGAGGCAATTAGACGAAAAGATGCTGAGGGACTGGGACAAATCCTCAGTCAAGCGCATTTACATTTAAAAGAAATTGGTGTCAGCAGCCCTGAGGCAGACTCCCTCGTTGAAACGGCTCTTAGCCATGGTGCTCTAGGTGCCAAGATGAGTGGTGGTGGACTAGGGGGCTGTATTCTCGCCTTGGTAGCCAATCTGGATCAAGCGCAAGAACTAGCAAAACGATTAGAAGAGAAAGGAGCTGTTCAGACATGGATCGAAAGCCTGTAACAGTACGTTCCTACGCAAATATTGCCATTATCAAATATTGGGGAAAGAAAAAAGAAAAAGAGATGGTTCCTGCTACTAGCAGTATCTCTCTGACTTTGGAAAATATGTACACAGAGACGACTTTGTCGCCTCTACCGACGGATGCGACTGCTGATACCTTTTATATCAATGGTCAGCTTCAGAGTGAGGCTGAGCATGCCAAGATGAGCAAAATCATCAACCGTTACCGTCCAGAAGGTGAGGGATTTGTCCGTATCGATACCCAAAACAACATGCCGACTGCGGCTGGCTTGTCATCCAGTTCTAGTGGTTTGTCCGCCTTGGTCAAGGCTTGCAATGCTTATTTCCAGCTTGGTTTGAATCGGAGCCAGTTGGCGCAGGAGGCTAAGTTTGCCTCAGGGTCGTCCTCTCGCAGTTTTTATGGACCGTTAGGTGCCTGGGATAAGGATAGCGGGGAAATTTACCCTGTAGAAACAGACTTGAAACTAGCTATGATTATGTTAGTGCTGGAGGACAAGAAAAAACCAATCTCTAGCCGTGATGGGATGAAACTCTGTGTGGAAACCTCGACGACTTTTGATGATTGGGTTCGCCAGTCTGAGAAGGATTATCAGGATATGCTGGTTTATCTCAAAGAGAATGATTTTGCTAAGGTTGGGGAATTAACGGAGAAAAATGCCCTAGCCATGCACGCTACGACCAAGACTGCTAGTCCAGCCTTTTCTTATCTAACGGATGCTTCCTATGAAGCCATGGACTTTGTTCGCCAGCTTCGTGAGCAAGGTGAAGCCTGTTACTTTACCATGGATGCCGGTCCCAATGTCAAGGTCCTCTGTCAAGAGAAAGATTTGGATCATCTATCTGAAATCTTTGGTCAACGTTACCGCCTGATTGTGTCAAAAACAAAGGATTTGAGCCAAGATGATTGCTGTTAAAACTTGCGGGAAACTCTATTGGGCAGGTGAGTATGCTATTTTAGAGCCAGGGCAGTTAGCCTTGATAAAGGCTATTCCCATCTATATGAAGGCTGAGATTGCTTTTTCTGAGAACTATCGTATCTACTCAGACATGTTTGATTTCGCAGTGGACTTGACGCCAAATCCTGACTACGGCTTGATTCAGGAAACGATTGCTCTAGTGGAAGATTTCCTCGTTTATCGTGGGCAAGCCTTGCGACCTTTTTCCTTGGCAATCCGTGGCAAAATGGAACGAGAAGGGAAAAAGTTTGGTCTAGGCTCTAGCGGTAGTGTTGTTGTCTTGGTGATCAAGGCCCTGCTGGCTCTATATGATATTACGGTTGATCAGGATTTCTTGTTCAAGCTGGCTAGCGCGGTCTTACTCAAGCGAGGAGACAATGGTTCTATGGGAGACCTTGCCTGTATTGTGGCAGAGGATTTGGTTCTCTACCAATCTTTTGATCGAAAGAAGATAGCTACTTGGTTGGAAGAAGAAAGCTTGGCAACAGTTTTGGAGCGTGATTGGGGCTTTTCTATCTCACACGTACAACCTGCCCTAGAATGTGATTTCCTAGTGGGATGGACCAAGCAAGTGGCTGTATCGAGTCAAATGGTTCAGCAAATCAAGCAAAACATCAATCAGAATTTTTTAACTTCCTCAAAAGCAACGGTGTCTGCTTTGGTAGAAGCCTTGGAGCAGGGGAATGCAGAAAAAATTATCGAGCAGGTGGAAACAGCTAGTCGACTTTTAGAAGGCTTGAGCGCAGATATTTACACACCTTCGCTGAGACAGTTGAAAGAAGCCAGTCAAGATTTGCAGGCTGTTGCCAAGAGTAGTGGCGCTGGTGGTGGTGACTGTGGGATTGCCTTGAGTTTTGATGAGCAATCAACTGAAACCTTAAAAAATCGTTGGGCCGATCTGGGGATTGAGCTCTTATACCAAGAAAGGATAGGACATGACGACAAATCGTAAGGATGAGCATATCCGATATGCCCTTGAGCAAAAAAGCTCCTATAATAGCTTTGATGAGGTTGAGTTAATCCACTCCTCGCTACCGCTCTATGACCTAGATGAGATTGATTTGTCTACAGAATTTGCAGGTCGAAAGTGGGACTTTCCTTTTTATATCAATGCCATGACGGGTGGAAGCGATAAGGGGAGAGAAATCAATCAAAAGCTGGCTCAGGTGGCAGAAGCCTGTGGGATTTTGTTTGTGACGGGCTCTTATAGCGCAGCCCTCAAAGATCCAACAGATGACTCTTTTTCTGTCAAGACTAGCCATCCAAATCTCCTTCTTGGAACCAATATTGGCTTGGACAAGCCTGTTGAGTTAGGACTTCAGACTGTAGAAGCGATGAATCCTCCCCTCCTGCAAGTGCATGTTAATGTCATGCAGGAATTGCTCATGCCAGAGGGAGAAAGAAAGTTTCGAAGCTGGCAATCGCATCTAGCAGATTATAGCAAGCGTATCCCTGTTCCAATCGTTTTAAAGGAAGTGGGCTTTGGGATGGATGTGAAGACCATTGAGAGAGCCTATAATCTGGGTGTTCGAACGGTTGACCTGTCAGGTCGTGGTGGCACCAGCTTTGCCTATATCGAAAACCGTCGCAGTGGCCAGCGTGATTACCTCAATCAATGGGGCCAGTCTACTATGCAAGCCCTTCTCAATGCCCAAGACTGGAAAGACAAGGTCGAACTCTTGGTCAGTGGAGGGGTTCGTAACCCACTGGATATGATTAAGTGCTTGGTCTTTGGAGCCAAGGCTGTGGGACTGTCACGTACCGTTCTGGAATTGGTTGAAACCTACACAGTTGAAGAAGTGATTGGCATTGTCCAAGGCTGGAAAGAAGACCTGCGTTTGATCATGTGTGCCCTTAATTGTGCCACCATAGCGGATCTACAAAACGTAGACTATATTCTTTATGGCAAACTAAAAGAAGCAAAAGATCAGATGTAGAGAGGTCGGGACAAGAATCCCGCCCTTTTTTGTAGCCTTTTGTCAACTGTGGTGGGCTGAAAGAACCTAGTTTGTTGGAGCGATTTCTGTCCTATCTCCTTTTTCCATCCTCAGACCGAGGTGACTTTTTTGAATTGTGATAAAATAGAAAAGAGAGGATGCATCTATGAAAAAATTTCAAATCTTTTTATTTATTGAAGCCTGTCTATTGACGGGAGCTCTGATTTTGATGGTATCAGAGCATTTTTCGCGTTTTCTGCTGATTCTATTCCTCTTTTTGCTCTTGCTTCGTTATTATACAGGTAAAGAGGGCAACAACGTTTTCCTCCTTGTGGCGACCATTCTTTTCTTTTTCATCGTCATGCTCAATCCCTTTGTGATTTTAGCCATCTTTGTGGCAGTTATCTATAGTCTCTTTCTTCTTTATCCAATGATGAATCAAGAAAAAGAGGAGACCGACTTGGTCTTTGAAGAGGTGGTGACGGTAAAAAATGAACGCAATCCTTGGTTTGGCAATCTCCATCATTTCTCTAGTCACCAGACCTGCCAATTTGACGATATCAACCTCTTTCGCCTCATGGGCAAGGACACCATTCATTTGGAAAGAGTTATCCTAACCAATCATGACAATGTCATTATCCTTAGAAAGATGGTGGGAACGACTAGGATTATCGTACCTGTAGATGTGGAAATCAGCCTCAGTGTTAACTGTCTTCATGGAGATTTAACCTTCCTTCATCAACCTAAGCGAGCCCTCCGTAATGAACACTATCATCAGGAAACCAGAGACTACCTCAAGAGTAACAAGAGTGTCAAGATTTTCCTAACTACTATGGTTGGCGATGTGGAGGTGGTCAGAGGATGAAAAAGCAATCGTACCTATTAATCGGCCTGACTTCTCTCCTTTTTATCCTCTTTTTAACCAATAGTCTGCTTGATATTTTAAATCTTGATTGGTCCTATTTGCTACAGGATATCGAGAAAACAGAGAAACTCATCTTCTTGATTTTGGTCTTTAGCCTTTCCATGACCTTCTTTTTTGTCCTTTTTTGGCGCGTGATGGAAGAAATTTCTCGCAGAAAAATGCAAGTCAATCTCAAGCGACTGCTAGCAGGAAAAGAGGTGGTTGCCTTTGCAGATCCAGACTTGAATGCCAGTTTCCAATCCTTGTCTGGCAAGCTCAACCTCTTGACAGAAGCTGTTCAAAAGGCTGAAAATCAAAGCCTGGTCAAGGAAGAAGCAATCATCGAGAAAGAACGGAAGCGGATAGCACGTGACTTACATGATACAGTTAGTCAGGAGTTGTTTGCAGCCCATATGATTTTATCAGGTGTCAGTCAGCAGGCTTTGAAGCTGGATAGAGAAAAGATGCAGACCCAGTTGCAAAGTGTCGCGGCCATCCTAGAGACAGCCCAAAAGGATTTGCGGGTCTTGCTCCTACATTTGCGACCAGTTGAGTTGGAAGAGAAGAGTTTGGTTGAGGGGATTCAAATCCTCTTAAAAGAGCTTGAGGACAAGAGTGATCTCAAGGTTAGTTTCAAGCAAAATGTGTCTAAATTGCCCAAGAAGATTGAAGAACATATCTTCCGTATTTTGCAGGAGTTGATCAGCAATACCCTCCGCCATGCCCAGGCATCTTGCCTAGATGTCTACCTCTATCAGACAGATGTTGAATTGCAGCTGAAGGTGGTGGACAATGGTATTGGTTTCCAGTTGGGGAGTTTAGACGACTTGAGTTATGGACTGCGAAATATCAAGGAGCGAGTCGAAGATATGGCAGGAACGGTTCAACTCTTGACAGCTCCCAAACAAGGACTGGCGGTTGATATCCGTATTCCCCTGCTAGATAAGGAATGATAAAGGAGTAGAGATGAAAATTTTACTTGTAGATGACCATGAAATGGTTCGATTGGGCTTGAAAAGCTATTTTGATCTCCAAGACGATGTGGAAGTTGTGGGCGAGGCTGCCAATGGGGCTCAAGGTATTGACTTGGCCTTGAAACTGCGTCCAGATGTCATTGTCATGGATATCGTCATGCCTGAGATGAATGGGATTGACGCGACCTTAGCCATCCTCAAAGAATGGCCTGAAGCCAAGATTTTGATTGTAACTTCTTACTTGGACAATGAAAAAATCATGCCAGTCTTGAATGCGGGTGCCAAAGGTTATATGCTCAAGACTTCTAGTGCAGACGAACTGCTCCATGCCGTTCGTAAGGTGGCTGCTGGAGAGCTGGCTATTGAACAAGAGGTCAGCAAGAAAGTCGAATACCACCGCAATCATATGGAACTTCATGAAGAATTGACTGCGCGTGAGCGAGATGTACTTCAACTCATCGCCAAGGGCTACGAAAATCAGCGCATTGCAGATGAACTCTTTATCTCTCTCAAGACGGTCAAGACCCATGTGTCCAATATCCTTGCCAAACTTGAGGTCAGCGATCGCACCCAGGCGGCGGTCTATGCCTTTCAGCACCACTTGGTCGGGCAGGAGGACTTTTAGATGAGTCTTGAAGATTTACTTGTGGAGCTAGAAGCAGCAAAAGACCCTGAAAAAGCAGGGCCTATGGAAGCCTATATGCGCCATCAATTTCCCTTTCTAGGTATTGCTGGTCCTGAAAGAAATGCCCTCTACAGAAAATACTTTCCAAGTGCGAAAAAAACAAAGCTGATCGATTGGGATTTTGTAGATACTTGCTGGGAAAAGGATGCTAGAGAATACCAGTATGTGGCTGCTAACTATTTGAAAGCCATGCAGTTTTATCTAACGAAGGACGATTTGCCTGAGCTTGAGCGTCTGGTCGTGACCAAGTCTTGGTGGGACACGGTAGATATCCTAGATCGAGTAGTAGGAAGTTTGGTGGCTAACCATCCGGAACTTGAAGAAGTGCTTTTAAAATGGAGCCTATCAGACAATATCTGGTTGAGACGTGTGGCTATTGATCATCAGTTGTTAAGGAAAGAGAAAACAAATGTCCAACTAATGGAAAAGATCCTACTCAATAATCTGGACCAGACAGAATTTTTTATCAACAAAGCCATCGGCTGGGCTCTAAGAGACTACTCTAAAACCAATCCCGAATGGGTAGCACGTTTTATTGAAAAAAATAAGAAGAGAATGGCTGAACTTAGTATCAGGGAAGCGAGCAAGTACCTCTAGCACTATTGAAAAGCGCATTCATTACTTGAAAAAAGTCGCTATTATATGGTATAATGGACTGTATTAAAAATTTTAAGGAGAAATGACAGAATGTCTGTATCATTTGAAAACAAAGAAACAAACCGTGGTGTCTTGACTTTCACTATCTCTCAAGACCAAATCAAACCAGAATTGGACCGTGTATTTAACTCAGTAAAGAAAACTCTTAACGTTCCAGGTTTCCGTAAAGGTCACCTTCCACGCCCTATCTTCGACCAAAAATTTGGTGAAGAAGCTCTTTATCAAGATGCAATGAACGCACTTTTGCCAAACGCTTATGAAGCTGCAGTAAAAGAAGCTGGTCTTGAAGTGGTTGCTCAACCAAAAATTGACGTGACTTCAATGGAAAAAGGTCAAGACTGGGTTATCACAGCTGAAGTCGTGACAAAACCTGAAGTAAAATTGGGCGACTACAAAAACCTTGAAGTATCAGTAGATGTAGAAAAAGAAGTAACTGACGCTGACGTTGAAGAACGTATCGAACGCGAACGCAACAACTTGGCTGAATTGGTTATCAAAGAAGGCGCTGCTGAAAATGGCGACACTGTTGTGATTGACTTCGTTGGTTCTATCGATGGTGTTGAATTTGACGGTGGAAAAGGTGAAAACTTCTCACTTGGACTTGGATCAGGTCAATTCATCCCTGGTTTCGAAGACCAATTGGTAGGTCACTCAGCTGGCGAAACTGTTGATGTTATCGTAACATTCCCAGAAGACTACCAAGCAGAAGACCTTGCAGGTAAAGAAGCTAAATTCGTGACAACTATTCACGAAGTAAAAGCTAAAGAAGTTCCAGCTCTTGACGATGAACTTGCAAAAGACATCGACGAAGAAGTGGAAACTCTTGACGAATTGAAAGAAAAATACCGCAAAGAATTGACTGCTGCGAAAGAAGAAGCATACAAAGATGCCGTTGAAGGCGCAGCAATCGATAAAGCTGTAGAAAACGCTGAAATCGTAGAACTTCCAGAAGAAATGATCCACGAAGAAGTTCACCGTTCAGTAAATGAATTCCTTGGAAACTTGCAACGCCAAGGGATCAACCCTGACATGTACTTCCAAATCACTGGAACTACTCAAGAAGACCTTCACAAACAATACGAAGCAGAAGCTGAGTCACGTACGAAGACTAACCTTGTTATCGAAGCAGTTGCCAAAGCTGAAGGATTTGACGCTTCAGAAGAAGAAATCCAAGAAGAAATTAAGCAATTGGCAGCAGACTACAACATGGAAGTTGCACAAGTACAAAACTTACTTTCAGCTGACATGTTGAAACACGATATCACTATCAAAAAAGCTGTTGAATTGATCACAAGCACTGCAACAGTTAAATAATCTTAAAAGAGAAAAAGCCCACCTGACTAGGTGGGCTTTCTGCTGCACTATTTTCCAAAAATCTCTTTGAGATCTGTATCTGTAATCCCGATCATAGCGGGGATGCTAGACCAGTTTTCCTCGGTGAGGATGTGGGATTGTTCAGAGTCACTTGCTGTGGCAGTTTCAGAGAAGGCTTGTTTACTTTCTTCAATATTTTCAATTAAATCACTGAAACGCTCAATCAGATAGGTCTTGCGAGCAGTCCCGATATGCTTAACTGCATAGTCAAAGGCCTGTAATTCACCTAGTAAGATAAGTTTGCTTTTGGCGCGTGTAATGGCTGTGTAGATGAGATTTCGCTCCAGCATGCGCTTGCTAGCACTGGTGATGGGTAGGATGACAACAGGAAACTCACTTCCCTGAGACTTATGAACACTCATGGCATAGGCTAGTCGAATTTTGTACCATTCATTACGTGGGTAGACGACTTCATTGCCATCAAAATCAATGACAATCTCGTCTTGTTTGGACTCGGTGTATTTTCCAGGAATCAGGTCTGTGATGTAGCCTAGGTCTCCGTTAAAGACATTGACTTCAGCGTCGTTGACTAGGTGAATAACCTTGTCCCCTGTTCGATAGTGACACTGAGTTGCTTCAAAGCTAACTTGCCCCTTTTGCTGAGGATTGAGCAGGTCTTGCATGAGTTGGTTGATGGCATCAATACCAGCAGTTCCTCGATACATAGGCGCTAGCACCTGAATATCGCGAGCCGGAATGCCACTTCTGAGGGCAGCACCAAGAATTTTCTCAATCGTAGCGGGGATATGGTTGCTTGCAATTTCAAAATAAGAGCGGTCTGCCTTTTTCTGAGTAAAGTCTGCTGGCAAGATTCCCTTTCGAATTTGACTAGCCAAGGTAACGATAGTTGATTCTTCGCTCTGACGGTAAATCCGTTCCAAGCGAGTCTGCGGAATCAGGGATATCTGGAGCAGGTCGGCCAGAACTTGTCCAGGACTGACAGAAGGCAACTGGTCACTGTCTCCCACGATGAGGATTTTACTGTTAGAGGAGATATTGGAGAAGAGTTGGTTGGCTAGCCAAGTATCCACCATGGAAAACTCATCTACAATGATAAAATCGGCATCCAGATAATCTTCCAGATGACTGGTATCATCGTCTCCCGTCATCCCCAAATGACGGTGTATGGTCGCGCTAGGCAAACCTGTTAATTCATTCATGCGCCGAGCCGCTCGACCAGTTGGAGCAGCAAGAAGGATAGGCAGATTGCTTTTTTTCCTGAGATCAAGCCCTTCTAAAAGGGCATAAACAGCGATAATTCCATTGATAACAGTCGTCTTACCTGTACCAGGTCCACCTGTCAGGATAAAGACCTTGTTCTGGATAGCGTCGCAGATAGCCTGTTTTTGAATGCTATCGTACTGAATCCCCAGTTCTTGCTCGACAGTAGAGATATGCTTGTGAATGGTTTCCAAATCCTGATTTTTCTGCTTTTCTTTTTCAAGGATATGAACCAAGTGGCTACGGATGCCTTCCTCAGCGAAAAAGAGGCTATTATCAAAGATTTTAGTGTCAATCTGCTGAACCTTGTCTTCTTCAATCAGATGAGATAATTCCTGAGCGACTTGGCTGGGATCGAGTTCCACGGGACGGGAAGATTCGAGGAGAGTCAGGGTTTGTTCCAGCAAGTCTCGGGCTTCCATATAGGTATCGCCTGTATCCATACAACCTTGAAAGAGACTATGGACAAGGCCAGCACGGAAGCGCTCGGGAGCTTGGCTTTCGATACCTAGTTCGGCAGCTAATTGGTCAGCAATGGTAAAGCCCAAACCCTTGATATCCTCAACCAGTTGATAGGGATAATTTTCGACAATATCCAGCGTTTCTTCCTTGTAAAAGTCTTGAATCTGAAAGGCTAGTTTATTGGGAATGCCGTAGTTGGCCAGTTTTGCCAAAACCATCTCTGTCCCATAGTTGAGACGGAGGGTGGAGACAAAAGTCTCACGGTTTTTGGCAGAGAGTCCAGCAATGCTTTCCAGTTTTTCAGGATGCTCCAGAATTTCGTCTATGGTATTTTCGCCATAGGTATCAACGATTTTCTGGGCAGTCTTGAGACCGATTCCCTTAAAATGACTGCTGGAGAAATACTTGACCAAACCCTTGCTAGTGGGTTTTGCTCTTTCATAACGACTGATTTGTAGCTGTTCACCATACTTGGAGTGCTGAACGATTTGCCCCCAAAAGGTATAGTCTTCGCCCTCAATCACATCAGCCATGGTTCCTGTAACGATGATTTCAAAATCGTCAAAGTCCTCCGCATTGGTATCTTCGATATCTAGGAGGAGGATGCGATAGAAATTACTGACGTTTTCAAAAATAATGCGTTCAATGGTGCCTGAAAAATAAACTTCCATAGGTTTCCTTTACATGAGTTAATGAGAGTTGGACCTTAGCTTCTTTCAACAAGCTAGGAGACTAAAAGTCCTTCTTCTTGCAATAGAAAAAGAGACTGAGACTTAGCATTCTCGGCCTCTTCCTTATCTTAAAAAGTTCCGATACGGTTAAGTGGCCAGAAACGGAATTTTGCTTCACCTTTTATATCGCTGGCCTTGAAGGTACCGACATGACGGCTGTCGCTAGAGACTAGACGATCGTCACCAAGGAGAAGGTATTCGCCTTGAGGGACAGTATAGCTGAAGCTGGTATTGGAATTGATATCGACTGTAAAGGCCTGTGCCTTTTGAGCAAGTTCTCTAAAGTAAACTCCCTTATTGCCTTCAAATCCTTTTCCAGTATAGGTGTTCTGCAACTTTTCTGTTTTGAACAAGTTGAGGTACTCAGCTAGGTAAGGTTCATTCGTTTCTTCACCGTTGATAAAGAGTTTGTCATTTTCGTAGCGGATGGTATCTCCGGGCATACCGATGACCCTTTTGACAATGTCTTTATTTCCTTCTTCCTCATGCGCAACCACAATGTCGAAGCGGTCAATTGGGAGGTGTTTAACAACGAAGAGAACTTCTCCGTCGGCTAGGGTAGGGTCCATCGAGTGTCCTTCCACGCGGACATTGCTCCAAAGGAAAATGCGGCTAAGGCCTACCAGCGCGATAATCAGGAAGAAAACTCCCCATTCTTTTAGAAATGATTTAAACGAATTCATGATTTACCTTTCTAGAAGTGCTTTGGCTTTTTCAGTGTTTTTAAAATGCAGTTTGGCACAGAAATGAAGTCCTTTCATTCCATAGGCCTGAAGGATTTTACTAGCAACCTTATCTGATGCAGTTCCAGCGCCACTTGGCAGTTGATAGCCCAGTTCTCGTCCAAGATTTTCCAAGTTTTCAAGAAAGAGATCACGAGCGATGATGGAGCTAACCGCAACAGCCAAGTATTTGCCCTCAGCTTTTTCTTCCAAAGTGATCTTATTTGGAAAACGGTTGGCTTCTTGCGCCAAGTACTTGTCATAGTTTTTAGGACTTGTAAAAGCATCAATCACGATTTTCTCTGGCTGGACTCCTTTTTGAAGCAGGAGAAAGATAGCTTGGTTGTGAAGGGCAACCTTTACAGAAACAGCATTGAAACGCTCTCCGATAACTTCGTTGTACTTGCTCGGTGAAAGGAGGAGCGCTTGGTGCTGGATCTTTTCCTTGAGGATAGGGGCAAGCTGACGAATCTTTTGGTCTGTCAGAGTCTTAGAATCCCCTACACCGAGTTTTCGTAGGAAGTCATGCTGGTCAGGTGTCACGAAGGAAGCCACGACAGCTAGTCCGCCAAAGTAGGAACCATTTCCCACCTCATCAGTCCCAATCATAGAAAAATCTTGTCCACTGTTTTCTTGTTGAACTTGATAACCAAAGAAACTAGCGTATTGCTCCGCCATTTCGCCCTGGAGAAGAACTTTTCCAGAAGTATAGATGGAAACTGTTGCCTGAGGCAGTCTCAAAAAATAGCGAATATAAGGATTTTTACTAGGACTGAGAGCCTTCTGATACTGACTTAAAAAGCTCTGAATTTCCTGTTCACTTGGTGTGAGTGTGATACTTGCCATAGTCTCTATTGTACCACAAAAGCAGGAGAATTGGTAAAAACTGACAAAGTTAGCGAAATTTGGTATAATATCGTGAGGTGAATTTTATGGCAAATCTAAATCGATATAAGTTTACATTCGGGAAAAAGACATTAACCTTGACAACCGAGCATGACAACCTCTTTATGGAGGAAATTGCCAAGGTTGCGACTGAAAAATACCAAGCAATTAAAGAACAAATGCCTGGGGCGGATGATGAGATCATTGCGCTTCTTTTGGCGGTCAACTGTCTGTCTACACAACTCAACCGTGAAATTGAATTTGATGACAAGGAGCAAGAGTTGTTAGAACTCCGCCACAAGTTGATTGCTGTCAAACAAGAACAGAGCAAGATTGAGGACTCCCTATGATTTCAATCCTACTCTTATTGGTTCTGGCTTGGGGCTTTTACATCGGCTACCGTAGAGGTTTGGTGCTGCAAAGTTATTATTTCCTCGTTGCAGTGATTTCAGCCTTTGTTGCGGGACAGTTTTATAAATCGCTGGGAGATCACTTCCACTTGCTTGTCCCTTATGCCAATCCTCAGGAAGGACAGGGCACCTTTTTCTTCCCTTCAGACCAGCTGTTTCACCTAGACAAGGTCTTTTATGCGGGTCTCGCCTACCTTCTAGTTTTCGGAATTTGTTACAGTATCGGACGTTTTATCGGTTTGTTCCTACACTTGATTCCAACTAAAAAGCTCGATGTCAAATGGTTGCGTATCGGAGCAGGCCTTTTGTCGCTATTAGTAACCTTATTTGTCTTGCAAATGGCTCTGACCATTCTCGCAACAGTGCCTCTAGCAGTCATTCAAAATTCACTCGAAAAAAGTATAGTAGCCAAAAACATCATCCAAAGTGTCCCTTTTACGACAAACTTTATCAAACAACTCTGGGTGACAAATTTAATCGGATAAAAAGGGCGGGATTTTTCCTAGCCCTTTGTTTACAGATTGGAGGACTAGGTCAAAACCTCTAGTTGCTATGATCTTGTAAACTAGCATACAAGGAAAGAATATGAATACAAAAATACTAGAAACCTTAGAATTTAATAAAATCAAAGCCTTGTTTGAACCGCATCTTTTGACAGAACAAGGACTAGAGGAGTTAAAAGGCTTAGCTCCAACTGCCAAGGCGGATAAGATTAAACAAGCCTTTACAGAGATGGAGGAAATGCAAGCCCTATTTGTGGAGCAACCTCACTTTACCATCCTAGCGACGCGTGAGATATCAGCTGTTTGCAAGCGTCTGGAGATGGGGGCGGACCTCAATATCGAGGAATTTCTACTCCTCAAACGGGTCTTACTTGCTAGCAGAGAGTTGCAAAGTTTTTATGCCAATCTTGAAAATGTACGCTTGGAGCAGTTGGCGAGATGGTTTGAAAAACTGCATGATTTTCCACACTTGCAAGGGAGTCTCCAAGCCCTAAATGACGCAGGATTTATCGAGAATTTCGCCAGCGAAGAACTAGCACGCATTCGTCGAAAAATTCATGATAGCGAGAGTCAGGTCCGAGATGTCTTGCAAGACTTGCTCAAGCAAAAAGCGCAGATGTTGACCGAAGGGATAATTGCTAGCAGAAATGGTCGTCAAGTCTTACCAGTCAAGAACACCTATCGCAATAAGATTGCAGGTGTTGTTCATGACATCTCTGCTAGTGGAAACACAGTCTATATCGAGCCACGTGAGGTCGTGAAACTGAGCGAAGAAATCGCTAGTCTGCGAGCAGATGAGCGTTATGAGATGATTCGCATCTTGCAAGAACTATCGGAACGGGTTCGTCCTCATGCTGCTGAGATTGCTAATGACGCTTGGATTATCGGCCATCTGGATCTGATTCGTGCCAAGGTGCGTTTCATCCAAGAAAGACAAGCAGTTGTTCCTCAACTTTCAGAGAATCAAGAGATTCAACTCCTTCATGTTCGCCATCCTTTGGTCAAAAATGCTGTCGCAAACGATGTACACTTTGGTAAGGAATTAACGGCCATTGTCATTACAGGTCCCAATACTGGTGGGAAGACCATCATGCTCAAAACTCTGGGCTTGACTCAACTCATGGCCCAGTCAGGCTTGCCCATTTTAGCTGATAAGGGGAGCCGTGTCGGTATTTTCGAAGAAATCTTCGCAGATATTGGAGATGAGCAGTCTATCGAGCAAAGCTTGTCTACCTTCTCCAGTCACATGACCAATATCGTAGATATTCTTGGCAAGGTCAACCAACATTCACTCTTACTCTTGGATGAGTTGGGGGCTGGTACAGATCCTCAAGAGGGAGCCGCCCTTGCTATGGCTATTCTGGAGGATCTTCGTCTACGTCAGGTTAAGACCATGGCGACGACCCACTATCCAGAACTCAAGGCCTACGGTATTGAGACAGCCTTTGTGCAAAATGCCAGCATGGAGTTTGATACAGCCAGTCTGCGTCCGACCTATCGCTTTATGCAGGGCGTTCCTGGTCGAAGCAATGCCTTTGAAATTGCCAAACGCCTAGGACTGTCAGATGTCATCGTCGGGGATGCCAGTCAGCAGGTCAACCAAGATAATGACGTCAACCGCATCATTGAGCAATTGGAAGAGCAGACATTGGAAAGCCGCAAACGCTTGGACAATATCCGAGAGGTGGAGCAAGAAAACCTCAAGATGAACCGAGCACTCAAAAAACTTTACAACGAGCTCAATCGTGAAAAGGAAACTGAGCTTAACAAGGCGCGTGAACAAGCTGCAGAGATTGTGGAACTAGCGCTAAGTGAGAGTGACCAAATCCTGAAAAACCTCCACAGTAAGTCTCAACTCAAACCCCACGAAATCATTGAAGCCAAGGCTGAGCTGAAAAAACTAGCCCCTGAAAAAGTCGACTTGTCTAAAAACAAGGTCCTTCAAAAAGCCAAGAAAAAACGAGCTCCGAAGGTGGGAGATGATATCGTGGTTCTCAGTTATGGTCAAAGAGGAACCTTGACCGATCAGCTTAAGGACGGCCGCTGGGAAGCCCAAGTTGGCTTGATCAAGATGACCTTGGAAGAGAAAGAATTTGACCTTGTTCAGGCCCAACAAGAAGCCCCAGTCAAGAAAAAACAAGTCAATGTCGTCAAACGTGCTTCTGGTCGTGGTCCGCAAGCGAGACTGGATCTCCGAGGCAAACGGTACGAAGAGGCCATGAATGAGCTAGATGCCTTTATCGACCAAGCTCTGCTCAATAACATGGCGCAAGTCGACATCATCCATGGTATCGGAACGGGAGTCATCCGTGAGGGTGTCACCAAATACCTACAAAGAAACAAGCATGTTAAAACTTTCGGCTATGCTCCACAAAATGCTGGCGGTAGTGGCGCAACCATTGTGACCTTTAAAGGTTAAAAAAGAGTACTTCTCTTTTTTTGAAAAAGAAGTGAAAATCCATCTTTTTTCAAATAATATATTGACAAAAACTAACTTTTCTTGTAAAATAATAAAAAATTAAATACCAACACCGAATGAAGTTTAATAGAAGTGGAGAAAGGTTTGTTTTCCATGACTGTAAATGGACGGAACTCTGGAGAGACCGTAAAGGCACCGAAGGGGCAAGGCAGGAAACTGCTCAAACTCTCAGGTAAAAGGACAGAGCTAGGATAGACCGCTTTTTGGCATTTATCTAAGCATTCCAGAGTACATGTATCTTGCATGTGCTCTTTCTTTTGGGGTTGAAAGATAGGAGTAGGACATGTTAGAATTGCTAAAAGCGCTTGATGCTTTCGTTTGGGGACCTCCCCTCTTAATCTTATTGGTCGGAACGGGAATTTATCTGACCATCCGACTAGGGCTTTTGCAGGTGGCTCGTCTCCCTAAGGCCTTTCAGTTGATTTTTACCAAGGACAAGGGACATGGCGATGTGTCGAGCTTTGCAGCTCTTTGTACAGCTCTAGCTGCCACCGTTGGTACGGGAAATATCATCGGAGTTGCGACAGCCATTAAGGTTGGGGGACCAGGTGCCCTCTTTTGGATGTGGATGGCGGCCTTCTTTGGGATGGCGACCAAGTATGCCGAAGGCTTACTGGCCATCAAATACCGTACTAAGGATGCAAATGGAGCTGTAGCTGGAGGCCCCATGCACTACATCCTTTTGGGGATGGGAGAAAAGTGGCGTCCACTTGCTATCTTCTTTGCCCTAGCGGGTGTATTGGTAGCCCTTCTAGGGATTGGTACCTTTACCCAAGTCAATTCGATTACAGAATCTATCCAAAATACAGCTCAAATTGATCCAGCTATCACAGCTCTCGTTTTGTCTGTTTTTGTCGCGATTGCAGTCTTTGGTGGACTCAAATCCATTTCCAAGATTTCAACAGCAGTCGTCCCTTTTATGGCTATTGTCTATATTCTGGGAACTCTTACAGTCATTCTCTTTAATATCGAGAAAATTCCAGCCACACTTGCCCTCATCTTTACCTCTGCTTTTAGCCCTGTAGCTGCAGTAGGAGGATTTGCAGGTGCGACTATCCGTACTGCGATTCAAAATGGTGTGGCGCGAGGAGTCTTCTCTAACGAATCTGGTCTTGGTTCAGCTCCGATTGCAGCGGCTGCGGCTAAGACAAATGAGCCTGTTGAGCAAGGCTTGATTTCTATGACAGGGACCTTTATTGATACGTTGATTATCTGTACTCTGACAGGTCTGACAATCTTGGTAACTGGGGTTTGGAGCGGTGATTTGAATGGAGTAGCCCTTACCCAGTCAGCCTTCTCAACAATTTTTTCGCATTTTGGCCCTGCTCTTTTGACCATATTTCTGGTTCTCTTTGCCTTTACGACAATTCTCGGCTGGAATTACTACGGAGAGCGCTGTTTCGAGTTTCTGTTTGGCGTTCGCTTTATCTGGCTCTATCGAGTGGTCTTTGTGCTCATGGTCTTGCTGGGAGGATTTATCGAGTTGGATATGGTTTGGATTATCGCAGACATCGTCAATGCCTTGATGGCTTTACCAAACTTGATTGCCCTCTTAGTCTTGTCGCCAGTCGTCATTGCTGAGACTAAAAAGTATTTTAAACACTAACCCAATCACACTTTTAGTGTGATTTTTTTCATTTCATAGACATTTCCTATCAAGGCGATTGAAAATATATATTATCCAAGTGGAAAATTCTATGATAGACTAAATGACAATAAAATGAAAAGAGGTTTCTTATGACAACATTTACCATCCACACAGTAGAATCAGCACCAGCAGAAGTAAAAGAAGTTCTTGAAACAGTACAAAAAGACAACAACGGCTATATTCCCAACCTAATCGGTCTCTTGGCTAATGCTCCTACCGCGCTTGAAGCCTACCGAACTGTCGGAGCCATCAACCGTCGCAATAGCTTGACACCAGTGGAACGCGAAGTAGTACAAATCACAGCTGCCGTAACCAATGGTTGTGCTTTCTGCGTGGCTGGTCATACCGCCTTTTCGATCAAACAAATCCAGATGAATGATGATCTTCTCCAAGCTCTCCGCAACCGCACTCCGATTGAAACAGATCCAAAACTAGATACTCTAGCTAAGTTTACCTTGGCGGTCATCAATACTAAGGGTCGTGTAGGAGATGAAGCCTTGGCTGAATTTTTGGAAGCTGGCTACACGCAACAAAATGCCTTGGATGTTGTTCTCGGTGTCAGTCTAGCCAGCCTTTGTAACTATGCTAATAACCTAGCCAATACGCCTATTAACCCAGAATTGCAACCCTATGCCTAGTTGGAATCATAAAGAAAAAATGAAGGCTGAGTAAACCAGTCTTCATTTTTCTATGCTATTTTAAGGGCTTTTATGCTATACTAATAATAATATGATTAACGGAGGTTGCCATGAAAAAACTACCCTTGGTATTTTCTGGTTGTTTGTTAGGTTTGGCAGGTGCAGGAAACCTGATTGCGGATACTTGGCCTGTTCTATCGCACTTATTTAGTTTGACTGGATTGGTCTTATGGATCTTCTTTCTCCTTCTTCATCTAAGAAATTGGTCTGAAACCAAGAAAGAATTGACCAGGCCCCCTCTTTTATCTGGGATGGCCACTTTTCCTATGGCTGGGATGATTTTATCGACCTATGTCTTTCGCGTATTCCCTGCTCTTCCTATAGTAGCACAAGGGATCTGGTGGTTTTCATTTCTCTTGGATTTGGCTTTGATTGCTACTTTTACCATCAAATTTGCCTGTCCAGGTCGGAGGGTCAATGCGACTCCTAGCTGGACGGTACTCTATGTGGGGATAGCAGTAGCAGCCTTGACCTATCCTCTTGTCGGAATCATTGAAATTGCCTATGCGACCTTGAGTTTTGGTTTTGTCTTGACCTTCTATCTCTATCCCCTTATTTATAGCGATTTAAAGAAACATCCACTCCCAGTGGCCTTGCTTGGACAGGAAGGAATCTACTGTGCTCCCTTTTCCCTACTCTTAGCTTCTCTAGTTCGAGTTGGAGGAGCAGGCCTACCGACTTGGCTCTTGATTGTCATGATTTTGGCATCTCAGTCCTTCTTTTTCTTTGTTTTAACTCGCCTGCCCAATATTTTAAAACAAGGATTTCAACCAGCCTTCTCAGCCCTAACCTTCCCAACCATTATCACAGCTACTTCGCTCAAGATGGCTCAGGGAATTTTGAAACTTCCATTTCTGGATTATCTGGTATTGGCTGAAACCGTTATTTGCCTCACTATTTTATTCTTTGTCTTGGGTGCTTATCTGATTTGGTTACGAAAAAAGGTCTAGCTAGAAATAGCTAGGCCTTATTTTTTTATGGTTTGATAACTTCAGATCCACCCATATATGGACGAAGTGCTTCTGGAATAGTTACAGAACCATCTTCATTTTGGTAGTTTTCAAGAATGGCAGCCACTGTACGTCCAACTGCAAGTCCAGAACCATTCAAGGTGTGAAGGAGTTTCACCTTGCCATCTGCTTCATCACGGTAACGGATTTGAGCACGACGGGCTTGGAAATCTTCTGTATTTGAACAGCTTGAGATTTCACGATAGGTATTTTGGGCTGGAATCCAAACTTCCAAGTCGTAAGTCTTGGCAGCTGAGAAGCCCATGTCCCCAGTAGAGAGGGCCACCACACGGTATGGAAGGTTGAGTTTTTGAAGAATATTTTCAGCGTTGGCTGTCATTTTTTCCAATTCTTCGTATGATTCTTCTGGTTTGGCAAATTTGACCATTTCAACCTTGTGGAATTGGTGTAGACGAATCAAACCACGTGTATCACGACCAGCTGAACCAGCCTCAGAACGGAATGAAGGGCTCATAGCGGTAAAGTAGATTGGTAGGTCTTTACCGTCAAGGATTTCATCACGGTAGTAATTTGTCAAAGGCACTTCGGCTGTAGGAATGAGGACATAATTAGTGTCTTTCAATTCAAAAGTATCTTCCTTGAATTTTGGATATTGACCAGTACCAAACATAGAGTCATGGTTAACAATGTAAGGTGTGATAACTTCCGTATAGCCTTCTTTACCATGCTCATCCAACATGAAATTGTAGATAGCACGTTCCAAACGAGCCCCAAGTCCTTTATAGAAGAGGAAACGAGCTCCTGTTACCTTACCGCCACGTTCCCAGTCAAGGATACCAAGGTCTTCACCAAGATCCCAGTGAGCTTTTGGCTCGAAGTCAAACTCACGTGGAGTCCCCCAACGACGGACTTCCACATTGTCATCTTCATCAGCTCCAACAGGAACGCTGTCGGCAGGGATGTTTGGAAGAGTAGTGGTAAATTCTGTTAATTTAGCATCGATGTCCGCCAATTCAGCATCCAAGGCTTTGACTTCAGCAGATAGGGTTTGCATCGCAGCAATCTTGTCATCGGCATTTTCCTTGTTGCGCTTAGCTTGGGCAATCTCAGCTGAAACTGTGTTACGTTCTGCTTTTAAAGTTTCAACCTTGACCAAGATGTCACGACGTTTAGCATCGATTTCTTTCATCTCATTTAAGATAGCAGCATCTACACCACGTGTAGCTAATTTTTCAGCGACAGCATCAAAATCTGTACGAATACGTTTAATATCTAACATAAGAACTCCTTTATGAAAAAAAGCACACCTGACAAAGTGTTGGAGTGGCAGGGCCACGGTTCCATCCAACTTCACAGGTGTGCACTTGATTCTGTATTTAATTGTGAACAACGGTAGAATTTCACCTATCCCTCCTATCTGCTCGCAACACCCGCAGACTTTCTGAAAGAAGAGGATAACCTACTTATCCGTTGCTATGATTATACTAAAGTTTCTACTTTTTTGCAAATAGATTTTTAAGTTTTTGTCCAATGGTCTGTAGTAGAGTCGGAAGTTTCACGACCTTGTCGTTTCCTAATTTTTCCCGAGCGATTTTGAGGATAGCTCCAGAGTCTTTTGAAGCAAAGAGAAATTTTCCTTGATCAGTGAAGACTTCAAAGTGGCGGCTGATCTTGCGACCACTTACGTTGGCTCCGATTTGCTGAATGCTGGACCAGGGGATTTGGATATATTGTTCGACATTGACATCAGGATAAAACTCTAAGGCTTGATCCCCGACTAAAAATTTTCCAACTTTTCCAGAGATAGAGAGGTAAGATGTCCCAGTGGTTTGGAGGTCAATGACTTGATTGAGTGATTGGGCCATGATTAGTCTTCCTTACTTTCATCGAAAAAGGCATGATAGAGAGCCTTGATAGCGGCCTTCTCTTGCTCTTTATTGACAACAAACATGATGGAAACTTCACTTGAACCTTGGGACATCATCTGGATGTTGATTTTATTCTCAGACAAAGCCCGTGTTGCAGTAGCAGTTACCCCGATATGGCTCTTCATCTTTTCTCCGACAATCATAATGATGGAAAGGTCATGTTCGATTTCAGCATGGTCCACTTCAGCCTTTTGAACGAGTTGACGTAGAATTTCTTCTTCTTTGATAGGAGTTAATTCACGAGAGCGGAGGATGATTGAAAGATCGTCAATACCTGTAGGCATGTGTTCCCAACCGATATTGAGGTCCTCAAGGATTTGAAGAACCTTGCGACCAAACCCGACTTCGCGGTTCATGAGGTATTTTGACATGTTGATGCTGACGAATCCTGAGTCACCCGCAATTCCTACTACAGGGAATTTATCACTACTATGTTCTAAAACAATGCGTGTTCCTGGGTGGTCAGGGTTGTTGGTATTCTTGATGACAAGAGGAATTTTTCCGCGGTAAGCGGGTAGAAGAGCTTCGTCATGAAGAACTGAAAATCCAGCGTAAGCCAACTCACGCATTTCACGGTAGGTTAATTCAGGAATGGAGTGTGGTTGGTGGATAATACCAGGATGGGCAGCAAAGATACCATCTACGTCTGTAAAGTTCTCATAGAGATCAGCCTTAACACCTGCTGCAATGATAGAACCTGTGATATCTGAACCTCCACGTGAAAAAGTACAGATTTGATTTTCCTTAGTCACACCAAAGAAACCAGGGATGACAAGGACTTCGGTGCTATCAGCCAAGCCTTCAATCTTGTCATAACTAGATGGAATGATACGTGCGTTTCCAGGTTCACTTGTGACAACAATTCCAGCTTCTCTTGGGTGAACATAGCGTGCATCGATACCGTTTTGGTTAAAGTAGGCTGCAATCAATTTGGCATTGTTATTTTCTCCAGCCGCTAGGAAGGTATCATAGAGAAATTCATTGTCCTCTATAGGAAGAGTTGCCAAGGCCCGAATACTTTTAGAGATTTTTTCTAAAACAGCAGGTTTTAACCCTAGTTCACTAACCATAGCGGCATAACGGTCAATGATCCAGCTTTGGCTAGCACTGATGTCATTTCCAGCCACGTAGTCGCGATAGTATTTAATCAAGGCATCAGTTACCTTGGTATCTTCAGCATTGCGTTTTCCGGGTGCAGAAACGACTACAAAACGGCGTTCTTTATCACTTTTAACGATATTTAAGACTTTTTCTAACTGACCAGCAGAGGCAAGCGAGCTTCCGCCAAATTTTACAACCTTCATAAGGACTCCTCAAGTAAGTATTTTATACGATTATAGCAGAAAGAGGGGCATTTTTCAATGACGAAAATAACTTCCTATTATAATAGAAGAAAACACTAACTTATTCTGAAAAGCGATAACGATTTAAAAGTAAGAGTGTCAAATTTTACTCACACTCATAAATGATGGGTAAATAATCAGCTGAGACACTTTCCTTTAGTTTTTTCCTTGCCTCTTTATCCAAAAAAAGGTATACTTTGATGATAAAACAATTTTATTACCTTACAAAAGAAAAGGAGAAGCTATGAATCATATCTTATATCAGATCGTAGATGATCTGGCTATCATTACTTTGAATCGTCCCGAAGTGGCAAATGGTTTCCATATCCCAATGTGTGAGGAGATTTTAGAAGCTTTGACTCTAGCAGAGCAGGATCAAGCTGTGCAGTTCATCTTGATTAATGCTAATGGGAAGGTTTTTTCAGTTGGGGGAGACTTGGTTGAGATGAAACGAGCAGTAGACGAAGATGATATCCCTTCTTTGAATAAGATTGCAGAATTAGTCAATACAATTTCTTTTAAAATCAAGCAAATTCCAAAACCTGTTTTGATGGAGGTAGATGGAGCGGTTGCTGGTGCTGCAGCAAATATGGCAGTAGCAGTTGATTTCTGTTTAGCGACTGACAAGGCAAAATTCATTCAAGCCTTTGTCGGAGTTGGATTGGCGCCAGACGCTGGTGGGATTCATCTCTTGAGTCGTAGTATCGGGGTAACACGGGCTGCACAACTTGCCATGACAGGTGAAGCTTTGACTGCTGAAAAAGCGCTAGAATGGGGCGTGGTATACCGTGTTTGTGAAGTTGACAAATTAGAAAAAACAAGAGAACAGGTTCTGAAAAAATTAAGAAGAGGTTCAGCAAACTCATACGCAGCGATTAAAAAGCTAGTTTGGGAAAGTCAATTTAAGGATTGGCAGAATTATGCTGAATTAGAATTGGAATTACAAGAATCGTTATCTTTAACTGAAGACTTTAAAGAAGGGGTTCGAGCACATTCTGAAAGAAGAAGACCAAAATTTACAGGAATGTAAAAAAATACTTGCACAATTTTTTGAAGTTTGATATACTTCTTTTATCAAATGCTTTGATTGTGAAAGTTTTTTAGAGGGAGGGAAACGATTTGGACTACCAACAAGTAAATGATTATCTAACATCTATTTTTAATAACGTCCTTGTGATCGAGGAGGTTAGCTTACGAGGTAGTCGATTCAAAGACATCTCCATCAAAGAAATGCACACGATTGATGTGATTGGGAAGTTCCCGGAGGCAACGCCAAGTAAGGTTTCAAAAGAACTGATGGTAACTCTTGGGACAGTGACGACGAGCTTGAATAACCTGGAAAGAAAAGGTTATATTGAGCGTATTCGTTCTGATCAGGATAGACGTGTAGTGTATCTGCATTTGACCAAGAAAGGTCGGTTAGTCCATCGTCTTCATAGACGTTTTCACAAGGCAATGGTCGAAAAAATCATCGATGGCATGAGTCCTGAGGAAATAGAAGTTATGGGTAGAGGATTAATCAATCTTTATCAATTCTTGGAGGATTTGAAATAATGGCTTTTGCAAAAATAAGCCAGGTTGCTCATTATGTTCCAGAGCAAGTGGTCACTAATCATGACTTAGCCCAAATCATGGACACAAGCGATGAGTGGATTTCAAGTCGGACAGGAATTAAACAGAGACATATCTCAAAAACAGAGTCTACAAGTGATTTGGCGACAGAAGTAGCTAAGAGCTTGTTGGCTAAAGGGAGCTTAACAGCGGATCAGATTGATTTTATCATTGTAGCGACGATTACTCCAGACTCGATGATGCCTTCCACGGCAGCTCGAGTTCAGGCAAATATCGGAGCGCATAGAGCTTTCGCCTTTGATCTGACAGCAGCTTGTAGTGGCTTTGTATTCGCTCTCTCAACTGCAGAAAAGTTTTTAAGTTCTGGACAGTTCAAAAAAGGGATTGTTATCGGGGCTGAGACCTTATCCAAGGCAGTTGATTGGTCAGATCGTTCGACAGCTGTTCTCTTTGGGGATGGTGCTGGTGGGGTTCTCTTGGAAGCGAGCGAAACACGTCACTTCCTTGTGGAAAGTCTCTATACGGATGGCTCTCGGAGCGAGTGTTTGACCTATGGTCAAACGGCTTTGGCTTCTCCTTTCTCGTATCAAGAAGCAGTTCCTGCTTTTTTGAAAATGGATGGACGAGCAGTTTTTGATTTTGCAAATCGTGATGTTGCTAGATCGATCAAAGAAACCATTGAAAATGGTCCAATCGCAGCATCGGAATTGGATTATCTCCTGCTTCATCAGGCAAATATCCGCATTTTGGATAAGATGGCAAAGAAAATAGGCGTAGACCGAGACAAGCTTCCTGCCAATATGACGGAGTATGGGAATACCAGTGCAGCAAGTATCCCGATTTTGCTCTCAGAGTGTGTGGAGAATGGTATGATTCGTTTAGATGGTAGCCAGACGATTCTCCTATCAGGCTTCGGTGGAGGTTTGACATGGGGCACACTCATTCTTACAATCTAGGTAATCATGTGGTAAACACATAGTTATAAATTTTTTATATTTTAAAGGAGTCCTATCATGGCAGTATTTGAAAAAGTACAAGAAATTATCGTTGAAGAACTTGGGAAAGAAGCATCAGAAGTAACACTTGAATCTACTTTTGATGATTTGGATGCAGATTCATTGGACTTATTCCAAGTAATCTCTGAAATCGAAGATGCTTTCGATATCCAAATCGAAGCAGAAGATAACTTGAAAACAGTTGGTGACTTGGTTGCCTACGTTGAAGAGCAAACAAAATAATTAACATATTACTAGAAGGAGTAGGGGAAACCCACTCCCTCTTGTTTAGGTAATAGTTTGAAACTCAAACGATAAATTCATCGAACTATTACGTAAGCAAGGAATGATGGAGGCACTATGAAAACACGTATTACAGAATTATTGAACATTGATTATCCTATTTTTCAAGGAGGAATGGCCTGGGTTGCAGACGGTGACTTGGCTGGTGCAGTATCAAAAGCTGGTGGTCTAGGAATTATCGGTGGTGGGAATGCACCTAAAGAGGTCGTAAAGGCTAATATCGATAAAATCAAATCACTTACGGACAAACCTTTTGGTGTCAACATCATGCTCTTGTCACCTTTTGTAGAAGACATCGTTGATCTCGTGATTGAAGAAGGGGTCAAGGTGGTTACAACTGGTGCAGGAAATCCAAGTAAATACATGACTCGTTTCCATGATGCAGGAATTACAGTTATTCCTGTTGTTCCAAGTGTTGCTTTGGCAAAACGCATGGAAAAAATTGGTGCAGATGCGGTTATTGCAGAGGGAATGGAAGCCGGTGGACATATTGGTAAATTAACAACGATGACCTTGGTTCGCCAAGTTGCTGCAGCTGTTTCAATTCCGGTTATCGCAGCTGGAGGAATTGCGGACGGTGAAGGTGTCGCTGCAGGCTTTATGCTTGGTGCAGAGGCTGTTCAAGTTGGTACGCGTTTCGTAGTAGCCAAGGAATCTAACGCCCATCCAAAATACAAGGAAAAAATCTTAAAAGCGCGTGATATCGATACGACTATTTCAGCTCAACATTTTGGACATGCTGTTCGCGCCATTAAAAATCAGTTGACACGTGACTTTGAACAGGCTGAAAAGGATGCCTTTAAACAAGAAGATCCAGATTTAGAAATCTTTGAGCAAATGGGAGCTGGTGCTCTTGCTAAAGCCGTTGTTCATGGAGATGTAGAAGGTGGATCCGTCATGGCAGGTCAGATCGCTGGTTTGGTTTCTAAAGAGGAAACTGTCGAAGAAATCCTAAAAGATCTATACTATGGCGCTGCCAAAAAAATTCAAGAAGAAGCCTCTCGTTGGGCAGGAGTTGTAAGAAATGACTAAAACAGCCTTTCTATTTGCCGGTCAAGGTGCTCAATATCTTGGGATGGGACGAGACCTCTATGAACACTATCCTATTGTCAAGGAAACCATTGATCAAGCTAGTCAAGTACTGGGTTATGACCTTCGTGACTTGATTGATAAGGAAGAAACAAAGTTAAACCAGACTCGTTATACACAGCCAGCTATTTTGGCGACCTCGGTTTCTATTTACCGACTATTGAAAGAAAAGGGTTATCAGCCGGATATGGTAGCAGGATTGTCTCTTGGTGAATATTCTGCTCTTGTAGCAAGCGGTGCCTTGGACTTTGAAGAGGCAGTTGCCTTGGTTGCTAAGCGCGGGGCTTATATGGAAGAGGCGGCGCCTGCTGGTTCAGGCAAGATGGTAGCCGTCCTCAATACTCCAGTAGATGTGATAGAGGAAGCTTGCAAAACTGCTTCTGAAGTCGGTATAGTCACTCCAGCTAACTACAATACTCCAAGCCAAATCGTCATTGGTGGTGAAGTGGCTGCAGTTGACCGTGCGGTCCAACTCTTGCAGGAAGCAGGAGCCAAACGATTGATTCCTTTAAATGTATCTGGTCCTTTCCATACAGCTCTTCTTGAGCCAGCCAGTCAGCAACTAGCTGGAGCTCTTGAAGGAGTGAGTTTCTCTGACTTTACTTGCCCACTAGTCGGCAATACGGAAGCTGCTGTTATGGAAAAAGGTCGAATCCAAGAGCTTTTGACGCGTCAGGTCAAAGAACCTGTTCGTTTTTATGAAAGTATTGCTGTGATGCAGGATGCTGGGGTAACCAACTTTATTGAAATTGGTCCTGGTAAGGTCCTATCAGGCTTTGTCAAAAAAATCGATAAAACAGCTCAGCTAGCTAACGTTGAAGACCAAGCAAGCTTGGATGCTTTGTTAGGAAACTAATGATCCCTTCTCCCACAAAATACAACAGGAAATAGGAGAAATAGAATGCAACTTACAAACAAAAATGTCTTTGTAACAGGTTCAAGTCGTGGTATCGGACTTGCCATTGCTCACAAATTTGCCCAACTAGGCGCTAATGTAGTCTTGAATAGTCGAGGAGCAATCTCAGAAGAATTGCTAGCTGAGTTTTCAAACTATGGTGTCAAAGTAGTACCGATTTCAGGTGATGTTTCAGACTTTGCAGATGCCAAGCGTATGATAGATCAAGCGATTGCAGAACTCGGTTCTGTCGATGTCTTGGTCAACAATGCTGGGATCACTCAAGATACGCTTATGCTCAAGATGACTGAAGAAGACTTTGAAAAAGTGATTAAGATCAACTTGACAGGTGCCTTCAACATGACGCAAGCAGTTTTGAAACAGATGATCAAGGCACGTGAAGGTGCGATTATCAATATGTCTAGTGTGGTCGGTTTGATGGGAAATATCGGACAAGCCAACTATGCAGCTTCTAAAGCAGGTTTGATTGGTTTTACCAAGTCAGTTGCGCGTGAAGTTGCCAATCGCAACGTACGCGTAAATGCTCTTGCACCAGGAATGATCGAATCAGATATGACGGCTGTTTTATCTGATAAGGTCAAGGAAGCGACATTGGCTCAAATCCCAATGAAACATTTTGGTCAAGCAGAACATATCGCAGATGCTACAGTGTTCCTGGCTGGACAGGATTATTTGACTGGACAAGTTCTCGCTGTTGATGGCGGACTTAGCATGTAAAAAATAAGGAAAGATATAGGTAAGACAGATGAAACTAAATCGAGTTGTAGTAACAGGTTACGGATTGACCTCTCCTATCGGAAATACTCCAGAAGAATTTTGGAACAGTTTGCAAACTGGGAAAATTGGAATTGGAGAAATCACTAAGTTTGACCACAGCGAATTTGCTGTGCACAATGCGGCAGAAGTTCAAGATTTCCCATTTGATAAATACTTTGTCAAAAAAGATACCAATCGTTTTGACAACTATTCTTTGTATGCCTTATATGCGGCTCAAGAAGCAGTGACAAATGCAAATCTTGATGTAGAAGCAATCGATAAGGATCGCTTTGGTGTCATCGTGGCTTCTGGTATTGGGGGAATTAAAGAAATCGAAGATCAGGTTATCCGTCTTCATGAAAAAGGTCCAAAACGCGTTAAACCAATGACACTTCCAAAAGCCTTGCCAAATATGGCTTCAGGAAATGTTGCCATGCGTTTCGGAGCAAACGGTATCTGTAAATCAATCAATACAGCCTGTGCTTCATCAAACGATGCCATTGGGGATGCCTTCCGCTCTATCAAGTTTGGTTTCCAAGATGTCATGTTAGTTGGTGGATCAGAATCATCTATCACTCCTTTTGCTATCGCTGGTTTCCAAGCTTTGACCGCCCTATCAACTACAGAGGATCCAACTCGTGCTTCTATCCCATTTGACAAAGATCGTAACGGATTTGTGATGGGAGAAGGTTCAGGAATGTTGGTTCTTGAAAGCCTTGAACATGCTGAAAAACGTGGTGCAACTATCTTGGCTGAAGTAGTTGGCTACGGTAATACCTGTGATGCTTACCATATGACTTCACCTCATCCAGAGGGTCAAGGTGCGATTAAGGCTATGAAGTTGGCTTTGGAAGAAGCAGAAATTTCTCCAGAGCAAGTGGCTTACGTCAACGCCCACGGAACTTCAACTCCTGCTAATGAAAAAGGAGAAAGTGGTGCGATCGTAGCTGTCCTTGGTAAAGAAGTACCTGTATCTTCAACCAAGTCCTTTACAGGACACTTGCTTGGTGCTGCAGGGGCAGTAGAAGCCATCGCTACCATCGAAGCCATGCGTCATAACTATGTACCAATGACAGCTGGTACAAGCGAGTTGTCAGACTATATCGAAGCCAATGTCGTTTATGGAAAAGGCTTGGAGCAAGAAATCCCTTATGCTATTTCAAACACTTTTGGTTTTGGCGGACACAACGCGGTTCTTGCTTTCAAACGTTGGGAGAATAAATAATTATGAATTTAAATGAAATCAAGGACTTGATGGCTCAATTTGACCAATCAAGTTTGAGAGAATTTTCTTATAAAAATGGAACGGACGAATTGCAGTTTAGTAAGAATGAAGCAAGAATGGCTTCTGAAGCACCAGCTCAAGTTGCTCCAGTGCCAGCTGCAGTGGTTGCTAGTCCAGTAGTTTCGGCCCCTTCAACTCCAGTAGAGAGTGCAGTGGAAGAAGCTCCAGCACCAGCTGAAACGACGGTTGCTCCAGAGGGTGATGTCGTTGAGAGCCCACTTGTAGGGGTGGCTTACTTGGCTGCTGGACCAGATAAACCTGCCTTTGTCACAGTCGGGGATAGTGTTAAAAAAGGTCAGACTTTGGTGATCATCGAAGCCATGAAAGTCATGAATGAAATTCCTGCACCTAAGGATGGTGTGGTGACAGAAATTCTCGTTTCAAATGAAGAAATGGTTGAGTTCGGTAAAGGATTGGTACGTATCAAATGATCGATATTCAAGGAATTAAAGAAGCTCTACCCCATCGCTACCCTATGCTCCTAGTGGACCGTGTCTTGGAAGTGAGTGAAGATACTATTGTTGCCATTAAAAATGTCACGATAAACGAACCTTTCTTTAATGGTCATTTTCCACAATACCCAGTCATGCCAGGTGTTCTAATCATGGAAGCCTTGGCTCAGACTGCTGGTGTCTTGGAATTGTCCAAACCTGAAAATAAAGGGAAACTGGTCTTTTACGCTGGCATGGACAAGGTTAAGTTCAAGAAGCAAGTTGTACCAGGTGATCAATTGGTCATGACGGCTACTTTTGTCAAACGTCGTGGTACGATTGCTGTGGTTGAAGCAAAGGCTGAAGTAGATGGTAAGCTTGCAGCGAGTGGTACTCTTACCTTTGCAATTGGAAACTAAGGAGGTTCTCCATGTTTCGTAAAATTTTAATTGCCAACCGTGGTGAGATTGCGGTTCGCATTATTCGAGCTGCGCGTGAATTGGGCATTGCGACCGTGGCAGTTTATTCAACTGCTGATAAGGAAGCTCTTCACACACTCCTAGCGGATGAAGCTATCTGTATTGGACCTGGTAAGGCGACAGAATCTTATCTCAATATCAACGCTATTTTGTCTGCTGCAGTCTTGACAGAAGCAGAAGCCATCCACCCAGGTTTTGGTTTTCTTAGCGAAAACTCCAAGTTTGCCACGATGTGTGATGAAGTGGGGATTAAGTTTATCGGCCCTTCTGGGGCTGTAATGGATACCATGGGAGATAAGATCAATGCGCGTGAGCAAATGATCAAGGCTGGAGTTCCAGTTATCCCAGGATCTGATGGTGAAGTTCACACGGCTGAAGAGGCGCTTGCAGTTGCAGAAAAAATTGGCTATCCAGTCATGCTTAAGGCATCGGCAGGTGGTGGTGGAAAAGGGATTCGTAAGGTTGAAAAGGCAGAAGACTTGGTCGCAGCCTTTGAAACAGCATCCAGCGAAGCCAAGGCCAACTTTGGAAATGGCGCTATGTATCTTGAGCGTGTGATCTATCCAGCTCGCCATATTGAGGTTCAGATCCTTGCGGACCAAGAGGGTCATGTTGTCCATCTTGGTGAACGGGATTGTTCACTTCAACGGAATAACCAAAAGGTCTTAGAAGAAAGCCCATCCATTGCGATTGGCAAAACCCTTCGTCATGAAATTGGTGCTGCAGCCGTTCGTGCAGCAGAGTCTGTAGGTTATGAAAATGCAGGGACGATTGAATTTCTTCTCGATGAAGCGAGTGGCAATTTCTACTTCATGGAAATGAATACTCGTGTGCAAGTGGAGCACCCAGTCACAGAGTTTGTTTCAGGTGTTGATATCGTGAAGGAACAGATTCGCATTGCTGCCGGGCAACCTTTACCTTTCAAACAAGAAGATATCGTCCTACGAGGTCATGCTATCGAGTGCCGGATCAATGCGGAAAATCCAGCATTTAACTTTGCTCCAAGCCCAGGTAAAATTACCAATCTCTATCTACCAAGTGGTGGAGTTGGCTTGCGCGTGGACTCAGCAGTTTATCCAGGTTATACTATTCCCCCTTACTATGATAGTATGATTGCTAAAATCATTGTTCATGGGGAGAATCGTTTTGATGCTCTTATGAAGATGCAACGGGCACTTTATGAACTTGATATTGAAGGAGTGCAAACCAATGCAGACTTCCAGTTGGATCTGATTTCAGACCGCCGAGTTATCGCTGGTGACTACGATACTTCCTTCTTGATGGAAACTTTCTTGCCAAAATACCAAGAAAAAGAATAGACTTTCAAATAGTATGAGAACTAAAAGGGGGAGTTATGGCTCTATTTAGTAAAAAGGATAAGTATATTCGGATCAATCCTAACCGTTCCGTAAGGCAGAAACCACAAGCCAAGCCTGAGGTTCCGGATGAACTCTTCTCCCAGTGTCCTGGTTGTAAACACACCATTTATCAAAAGGATCTTGGGAGCGAACGAATTTGTCCCCATTGTAGCTATACTTTCCGTATTTCAGCTCAGGAACGCTTGGATTTGACGATTGATTCTGGTAGCTTTGTGGAGATGTTTACAGGTATTAAAACTCAAGATCCATTAAACTTTCCTGCCTACCAGAAAAAATTGGCTACTATGCGTGAAAAGACAGGTTTGGATGAAGCAGTACTAACTGGTACAGCTAGCATCAAGGGGCAAAAAGTTGCCCTTGGGATCATGGATTCAAACTTTATCATGGCTTCTATGGGAACCGTTGTGGGTGAAAAAATCACGCGCTTGTTTGAGTATGCAACGGTAGAAAACTTGCCAGTCGTTCTCTTCACAGCTTCTGGTGGAGCCCGTATGCAAGAAGGAATCATGAGTTTGATGCAAATGGCTAAGATTTCTGCGGCGGTTCAACGTCATTCCAAGGCAGGACTTTTTTACCTAACTATTTTAACCGATCCGACAACAGGTGGGGTGACTGCTTCTTTTGCTATGGAAGGTGATATTATCCTAGCGGAGCCACAGAGTTTGGTTGGGTTTGCTGGACGTCGTGTTATCGAAAATACAGTTCGTGAGACCTTGCCGGATGACTTCCAAAAGGCAGAATTTCTACTTGAACATGGATTTGTTGATGCAATTGTTAAACGGAGAGAATTGCCTGAAACAATTGCTAAATTAGTAAGATTGCATGGAGGAAGTCGCGGATGAATATTGCAAAAATAGTCAGAGAGGCACGCGAGCAGAGTCGCTTGACCGCACTTGATTTTGCCAATGGAATCTTTGACGAGTTTATCGAATTGCATGGAGATCGCTCTTTCCGTGATGATGGTGCGATCATCGGTGGAATTGGTTGGTTAGGTGACCAAGCAGTAACTGTCGTTGGTATCCAAAAGGGAAAAAGTCTTCATGATAACCTCAAACGGAATTTTGGGCAACCTCATCCAGAAGGCTATCGTAAGGCCTTGCGCCTGATGAAACAGGCAGAAAAGTTTGGCCGACCAGTTGTGACTTTTATCAATACGGCGGGTGCTTACCCAGGTGTTGGAGCCGAGGAACGTGGACAAGGTGAAGCAATTGCCCGAAACCTGATGGAAATGAGTGACCTCAAGGTTCCAATCATCGCGATTATTATCGGTGAAGGTGGATCTGGTGGGGCTCTAGCTCTAGCCGTAGCTAATCGTGTCTGGATGTTAGAAAACTCAATCTACGCAGTACTTAGCCCGGAAGGATTTGCCTCTATCCTTTGGAAGGATGGAAGTCGTGCTATGGAAGCGGCGGAGTTGATGAAAATCACTTCACATGAACTCCTAGAAATGGGAATCGTAGACAAGGTAATCTCAGAAGCAGGGCTGTCAAGTAAAGAACTGCTAGGTTGCGTTAAAAATGAATTGCATGCAGAACTAAATAGGTTGCAAGAACTACCACTCGACCAACTTATCGAAGAACGTTACCAACGCTTTAGAAAATACTAAGAAAATTTAAAAGCTAGAACATTTTGTTCTAGCTATTTTGATAATAGAGCATGGATAAACATGAATACTCTAGATAAATAAGAAAAACAATAAATAGTATATCCTCTATATTGCCCTAATAGAGAGTTTACCATTAGGAGAGAAAGAATGAAAAAGACAATACATTTAGGAATCTGTATGGTTTTAATATTCCTGTACATTTATTTAACGCCATTAGGAGCTATAACTCTAGCTAGGACCTTTGGTTTAGGAATGGACAGCTATATAATCTTCCTAGTTGGAGAAGTGTTACTTATTTTCTTTTTATTCGTTTTGTGGTTGAAAAAGAAGAAGATGCTCTTTATCTTCGAGAAAAAGGGTTGGCGCTGGTCTTATCTCGCTTTCTTGGTGGCTTGTTTCCTTATCTATTCTTTTTTAAATGGATTTAGAATGCAGAACATTCGATTGATTGACCATAGCTTTATTTTCCAAGACCTTCTTTCGGAACTTTACTTAAATGGACGAGAAACGACTCTATCAAGTCTTGTATTTTTAATCTTTAACATTTCGATTGTACCTGTTGTTGAGGAGACAATCTATAGGGGTTATTTTATGAATACCTTCTTTCCAAAGTCGGAGTTTTATTTGGATGTGATCTTGTCTTCTTTCATCTTTGGGCTCAGTCACTTGGTTCTATCCCATCGTGACCCCATCAGTCTCATCATTTATAGTATTCTTGGTCTTCTATTTGCAGTCGCTTATCGAGTTACGGGTAGTCTTCGATTTACCATTGTTTGTCATAGTTTCTATAATGCAATTCCCTATGCTCCGTCAATCTTATTTTATATTTATTATTTGATTTTTAGATAGTAGGAAGTAAAGAAAAAGTGTTTGATAGATATCAAACACTTTTTCTTTTTACTGTTCTTCTGTTACAAACTGGCTGAGCAGTCCGTTGATAAAACGGGCAGATTTTTGATCTGAGAAGTCCTTTGCAAGCTCGATAGCTTCGTTAACAGCAACCAACTGAGGGGTGTCAAATGAAGTGATTTCAAAGACTCCCAAGCGAAGGAGGTTTCTCTCCACGAGCGTTAAACGCTCGATGGTCCAACCTGCTTTTAAATGCTGTGTAATTTGCTTGTCTAGTTCTTCCTTTTTAGCCTGAACACCAGAAACTAGCTCTGTCAAAAAGGCTGGAAGTTGCACATCCGTATCTTCACGATCATGAGTATAGGCGAAACGACAAGCAGTTTCGACATCCGTACCGAATTCAAGGCTCATGAGAGCTTGAAAAGCGCATTTACGGAGTTGGCGTCTAGATTCTAATAGTGGACTAGTCATTGAGGAAGTCCTCGTCAAATAGATCTTTCAATTCTGGTTTTGGTGTTTTATCTGGAACGATACCTGCAACGTGAATATTGATAGCAGCGAGTTCTACATCAGCCATATTACGAACGGCATCTTTAACAGCTTTCTGGATAGCAACAGCTACCTTAGGAACTTTTACTCCGTACTCAAGGTAGAGATAGATATCTGCTGTGAGTTCTTCGTCCACGTTTTTTAGATAAACACCACGGCCGAGAGAAAGTTTTGAAAGGGTGTCAGATACTGATTTGTTTGAAAAAGAGTGAACACCCTCTACTTTTGCAGTAGCAATAGCAATGATTTTTTCAAGTACACGTGGGGCGATAACGATTTCGCCAAGTTGTTCTTCAATTCCCATAGAATGACCTCTTTCTAGAGATTAGGCACGAGAAACGTAAGTTCCTTCTGCAGTGTTGATAACGAGTTTTTGTCCTGCTTCGATGAAGTCTGGAACGTTTACGACAAGTCCAGTTTCCATCGTTGCTGGTTTACCAGAACCTGTAACAGTAGCACCTTTGATAGAAGGTTGAGTTTCTGCAACTGTCAATTCGACAGTAGTAGGAACGGTAACACCAATCACTTCAGTTCCGTAGAATTGGATCTTCACATCAGAGTTTTCAAGGATGTAAAGCAATTCGTTTTCAACGTTGACTACAGGGATTTCGTATTGGTCGTAAGTTTCTGTGTTCATGAAGTAGGCTGTGTCATCCATTTTGTACAAGTATTGAGCTGGGACAGTCTCGATGATAGCTTGTTCAAATTTTTCCTCTGGACGGTAGCTTGTGTCAAATGTAGAACCAGTACGGACATCACGCAATTTCATACGCATGATGGTGTTTCCTTTACCTGGTTTGTGGTGGCTAGCTTCCAAAACGCGGATCAATTTTCCGTCAGCTGTTTCAAAGGTCATACCAGCCTTTAATTTACTTGCTTCAATCATGTTTTTACCTCTTTAATAAAATAATTTACTCTTTATTGTACCATAAAAGACAACATTACTCAAATGTCAGAAGGAACTTGATTAGTTGACTGGTACGATATTTCCATCTTCGTCTTTGGTAACGAGAACGTATTTTCCATCGACTTCGATATAAAAATTCTTGCTGGCAGTTTGTCCAGTATTTTGAGCCGGTGCTTGATTTTGGACTTGTTGGCTTAGTTGACCACCGAGAGTTTGGCCAAGATTCATGCCCATAAACATGTTCATCCCATTGCCATTCCCTTCGTTGGCAGCTGCAGCAATAAGCGCTTCGTTTCGAGCACGGCGTTCTTCGATTTCAATCGTGTTGTACTTCATTGCCACGAGCTCACTATCAAGCTTGCGAACGATATCAAGACTTTCTTGGTCGTAGCTGAGGTCTTCAAGCAAGATATTAGTTGCTTCAATCCCGTAGAGACCTGTCCAAACCTTGTTAACCTCTTGTTTAGCGAGTTCGTTAAAGGTGTCTTGATTGGCATTGAGGCTATAGATATCAACCTTGTTTTCGTTGGTGTATTTGGCAATGGCAATCGCGATTTTCGGTGCGATATTTTGACGGAGCGTTCCTTGAGCTACATCTTGGAGAGTAAATGGCTGTCCGTCAGTAATTTGACGGCTAACAGAACTCACGTAGAAGAGGACTGGATCTGCTATTTTTACATCAAACAAGCCATAGAAACGGATATTAAGCAGCTGTTGGTAACGTTCGCTGAAGTATTCGACCGCATTTTGTGTGCCGAACTTATTACCTGCAATAGGTTGCATGCGGATAAAAATAATTTCTTGTTGGGTGATGACTTGTCCACCGAAAGAGAAACGGTTTTTAAAGTTTTCCCAAGTGCCTTTTAAACCACCTTTTTCAAGGAGCCAGGCATTATCACCAGCTTGCCATTCGTGGCTACCAGCTTCGAGGACTTCACCAAGGAAGGTACCGTTGTTTACCAAAACAGCGGTATAGCCTTGGGGAACGATAACCACACTGCCATCCGACAAGAGTCCAGTATTTTGATTGCTGTGACGAGAACGTCCATCTGGGTCTTTTGTGAGTAATTGTCCCTTGACGGCCAAGGCATCGCCAGAGACATTATCTGGAAGGACAATGGCTTCCTTGAATTTACTATCATTAAAACTATTTAAGCCTGCTGATAAGGCTGCACGTATAAATCCCATAATTCCTCCTAATTATAAAGCTCGTCTTCATCCACAACATCATAGGTATCGAGTACCCATTGGTTTGGACTGCGAGAGAGATTGGCACCACAGTAGTCGCACTCGCTAACTGCAGAGATTTTCAAAGGGGCGCCACAGTTTGGACAGTGGTCGCTCACAACTTCGTCTGGATTGACTGCTTGCGTTTGGCTACCGTGTTGACGGATAAAGTTTAATTGATACACGGTGAAGAGATCTTTTTTAGGATCTCCTTCAAGGACACGGCGAGTCTCATCGTCAATGACATAGTCTCGTAAAATTGATGATAGAATCACCACTAAGGTATCGTTTCCGTCAGGATTTTCAATGAACTCCTTGATGCGAACATTTTCGATACAAACTTTCTCTAAAACATTAGTTGTTTTAGCACGAATATGGTCTTCGAGTTGGGCACTGTGTTGGGAGTAGAGACTGGTACTTTCTAAAGCGCGGACAGAGTTCCAATTTTTCTCAGTCCAGGCAACCTGCAATTTAAGGTAGACTTCCTTAACCCAAGATGTGAAAGCTTCCGCGTCAAAGTTTGGATCTCCGTATTTCACAAGACTAATGGCCCGTGTGTTGTGTTCAACTCGACGATGGAGCGTTTGAGAATCATTACTAGTGTCTGTTGAACTTGAATCTTCTGAGTTATTCTTCGAGGCTTTAAAGATACTAACTAGGAAAACTCCTGCGACAATCAGGAATACCAATCCCATTTCGAATGAGTTGGTAGAGCTACTAGAGGATGATCCGTATCCAGAGCGGTAGTAGTGGTAGGATGATCCGCCAGAACGACTTCCACCTCCACTTGAGCGGCTACTGCTGCGGCTGCTCCCTCCACTTCTGGAATGTCCGACACCCGCATCAACGATTTGAGGCACGGATAGAAAAACAAGTAATAAACAGGTCATTAAAAGAGCGTAAAACTTTTTCATGTGTCTCCTAACTATATGATTGAAAAGGTAGAATTCTGAATTCGAATGATTATTAAACTATTTAATAACCTTTAAAAATCATCTAAGATATACTAGGCGTTATTTACTAGCATTTAGCTTCTTTATGGAATGGCGTTCGATGAGCCATCCCACAATCCATCCTATTGCTAGCAAGTAATTTTCAAAAGCACCGATAGCATTTACAGGAGAGTGATACTCCATATAATTGAGTAAGTGATTTGTTCCTATTCCAATTCCGCCAATAATGAGAGCAAGAAGTGCGATTCGTAGATAGAACCAATCGTATTTAATATTGATAGCGAGAATAATAATCAATACAGCTAAATTCCATATTCCAATTTCTCGTTGCCAACCAGCAGATATTCCGTACCCGGAGTGGCTTCCCATGTACGATGGAAAGAAAATTTGTAGTATAGAAGCGCCTAACATAGCGATGATGACTAAGACAAATAGCAATCGTAAAAATTTGTTCATTTATTCTCCTTGTCTCATTCTCGTCTTAAAAGTAGAAAAAAGTGTATAAAGAGTAAATTACTCACTTTCTTTCAACTTCGCCAATTCTTGTGCAAGGAGTTTAAGGGCAACTTGTGGGTTGGCTTGTCCTTTGGTTGCCTTCATAAGGAATCCTGTGAAGGCCTTGTCTGCGTTGCGTTTACCTGACTTGAAGTCGGCAACGGCAGCTTCGTTATCCGCAAAGACTTGGTGGATGATTGGAATCAGAACATCTGGATCAGAGATTTGCACCAAGCCTGCTTTTTCCACGTATTCACGCGCGCCACCGCCATTTTTAGCCAGGTGGACAAAGACTTTCTTGGCAATCTTAGAAGAGATCGTGCCGTCTTCGATGATGGCAATCATTTCTACTAAGTTTTCTGGTGTCAATTTGATTTGTTCCAGTGTCTTACCTTCAGCGTTCAAGAACTGAGCGACTTCACCTTGGAGCCAGTTAGAGACTTGTTTGGCATCGCCACCGAGGGCAACAGCTTTTTCAAAGAAGTCAGAAGTGACTTTGTTTGCAGTCAACTGGCTAGCATCGTAGTCTGACAAGCCAAGATCAGATACGTAGCGCGCACGGCGTTCTTTTGGAAACTCTGGCAATTCTGTACGCATTTCCTCAATCCACTCATCTGAGATTTCAAAGAGTGGTAGGTCTGGTTCTGGGAAGTAGCGGTAGTCTGCAGCACCTTCTTTGACACGCATGAGGATGGTTGCCTTGTTAGCTTCATCGTAACGGCGTGTTTCTTGGCGGATTTGACCACCTGAGCGAAGGATTTCAGCCTGGCGTTGGACTTCGTATTCAAGCCCTTTACGGACGTTAGAGAAGGAGTTGAGGTTTTTCAACTCAGTCTTGGTACCGAATTTCTCTTGACCATAAGGGCGAAGGGAGATGTTAGCATCCACACGCATGGAACCTTCTTCCATCTTAACGTCAGAAATACCAGCGTACTGGATGACTTCCTTGAGGGCAGTTAGATAAGCATAGGCTTCTTCTGGCGAGCGCATGTCAGCCTCAGATACAATCTCAATCAATGGCACCCCTTGGCGGTTGAGGTCAACATAAGAGTAACCATCTGTACCGTGGGTGTTTTTACCAGCATCTTCCTCTAGATGAGCACGTTCGATACCGATTTTCTTAGTCGTACCGTCTTCTAGCTCCACTTCAATCCAGCCGTTGAAACCGATTGGCTCATCAAACTGAGAAATTTGGTAGGCTTTTGGATTATCAGGGTAGAAATAGTTCTTGCGGTCAAAGTGCATCTTTTTATGGATATTCATGTTGAGGGCAAGAGCTGCCTTGATACCAGCATCGACAACACCTTTATTGAGAACTGGCAGAACTCCTGGGAAAGACCAGTCAATCACGTTGGTATTGGCGTTTTGGTCATTTCCAAAGTGGGCAGAAGTTGGTGAGAAGATTTTTGAATTGGTGTTGAGCTCTACGTGGACTTCAAGTCCAATGACTGTTTCAAAGTTCATTAGTTATCACCTCCAAAAATCACGGGTTGTTGTTTGTGGTAGTCTGTTGTTGCTTCAAAGGCAGCAGCAACTTGGTAAATGGTTTCCTCAGAGTATTTAGGACCGATCAATTGGAGACCGACTGGGAGACCTTGAGCAAATCCAGCAGGAATAGAAATTCCTGGAAGACCAGCCAAGTTGACTGGGATGGTCAAAAGGTCAGCTAAGTACATGGCAACGGGGTCATGGTTGAGGGAGTCCAAGTCATAGGCAACGCTTGGAGCAGTTGGTCCTAGGATTAAATCGTAATCCGCAAAGACTTTTTCGAAATCTTGGATGATGAGGGTACGAACTTGACCAGCTTTCTTATAGTAGGCATCATAGTAACCTGATGAAAGGCTAAATGTTCCAAGCATGATACGGCGTTTCACTTCTTCACCGAAACCTTGGCTACGGCTGTTTACATAGATTTCATCAAGGTTGCTTGCATCTTCTGCGCGGTAGCCGTAACGAATACCGTCAAAGCGTTGCAAGTTTGATGAGGCTTCTGATGAAGCGATAATATAGTAAACGGCAACACCGTATTTAGAATGAGGAAGGCTGACTTCTTCGACGATAGCACCAAGTTTTTCAAAGTGTTTGGCGGCATTCAGAATGGTTTCCTTAACCTCTGGGTCAATCCCTTCACCAAGGTATTCCTTAGGCAAAGCAATTTTCATTCCCTTGATGTCTTGACCAATTTTTGAAGTAAAGTCGGCAATGCGGACAGGAGCAGAAGTAGAGTCTTTAGCATCTTCGCTGGCAATCGCATTGAGCAAGAGGGCATTTTCTTTAACAGTTGGTGCAAAAGGTCCAATCTGGTCTAATGAGCTACCGAAGGCAATGAGACCGAAACGAGAAACCGTTCCGTAGGTTGGTTTGAGACCAACAATCCCGTTGAAGGCGGCAGGTTGGCGGATGGAACCACCAGTATCAGAACCAAGTGACAAGCGGACTTGTCCTGAGGCTACGGCTGTGGCAGAACCACTTGATGAACCACCAGGAACCTTGGTCTGGTCCCAAGCATTTTTAGTCGCACCGTAGTGAGAAGTTTCACCGGATCCACCCATGGCAAATTCGTCCATGTTGGTCTTTCCGACGACAATCATACCCTTAGCTTTTGCATTGGCAACGGCTGTCGCATCAAAGATTGGCTCGTAGTTGTAAAGCATTTTTGAGGCTGCAGTTGTAAGGATACCGTCAGTAGAGATATTATCCTTAACAGCAAGTGGAATCCCTGAAAGGACATTATCCGCGTCAATTCCAGCTTCATCAATGGCTTTAGCTTGAGCAAGGGCTTGTTCTTCAGCGATAGTGACAAAAGCATTGATAGCTTTCTCGCGAGACTTGATATCTTCAAGCGTGGCTTGTGTCAATTCAGTAGCTGAAATCTCCTTAGATACAAGGAGGTTGTGCAAGTCTTCAATCGTTTTGTTATTAAAAGTCATTAGGCATCTCCTCCATCATCTAGGATAGCTGGTACCTTGATATAGTAGTTTTCTTTTTCAGGTACGTTTTTAAACAAGCGGTCACGGTCTGTTCCTTCTTCGGCCACATCAGGGCGGAGTACGGTCTTGCGGTCAGCCATGGTCGTAGTAGGTGCGATACCAGTTGTGTCGACTTCGCCTAGCAATTCAACCATGTCTACAATTTTAGACAAGGTTGTCGCAAAGGCAGCAGTTTCTTCTTCAGAGAATTTTAATTTTGAAAGATTGGCAACGTGTGTTACCTCTTCTTGCGTAATTTTCATCTTGCATCCTTTCGTGAAATGATGATTTTTAGTCTGTTCTATTTTACCATATTTTCCTATAAATAAGGGAGCCAAACTGAAAAGAAATAGAAATTGAAAAATCGCTTTTAATTCGCTATAATGGTTAAACTAGAGAATAGAAAAAATAAGAGTTAGGATAGAAATATGTTCCATCAATTTATCACCAGATCTCAAACGGTTCCTCCTCCCATTTCGCTCTTTTGGTATGGGATTATGATGCTTGTCTTAGTGCTTTGTATTTATGGAGCACTTGCTTATCACAAAAATCCGAAATTTGTCCGCTTGTTTAAGGGGATTCAGATCCTCCAGTTACTTGCCCTATATAGTTGGTATGTTGGTTTTGGGATTCCATTTTCTAACAGCCTTCCATTTTACCATTGCCGTTTGGCTATGTTTGCGGTGGTTTTCTTGCCCGATAAATGGCGGAGCAAGCAATATTTTGCCCTCTTAGGAGCAAGTGGAGCGGTCTTTGCCTTGGTTTACCCGGTTTTTGATCCCTATGATTTCCCCCATATCACCAGTTTTTCATTTTTGATAGGGCACTATGCCCTTCTAGTGAATTCCTTGGTTTACTTGATGAATCACTATGACAAGAGTCTGCTCAAGAAATATATGATTGTGGCCTATACCTTTATTCTCAATCTCTTTCTAGTTGGTGTTAATCAGGTGACAGGTGGAAATTATGGTTTGTTAAACAAGACACCTTTTATTCCGGATGCGCCCTTGTGGTTAAAATATCTCCTTGTGTCCGTCATCCTCTCACTGGCTCTGGTTCTTTTTGATATCTTGTTCAAGAAACGGTGGGAAAATAGAAATCAGGTAAAATCAGTACTCTAGCTTACTTTTTCATCAGACGAGCAATTGAAAAACTCCCCAAAATCCGATATAATGGAGAGTTGAAAGGAATGGTAAAATCCAATGTAAACATCATTCTTAGCTACTGAAACAACTAAAAATAGAGAATCAAAGAAAGAGAACTTATGACTATTCAAGAAGAAATCAAGAAACGCCGTACCTTTGCCATCATCTCCCACCCGGACGCGGGGAAGACAACCATCACTGAGCAGTTGCTCTACTTTGGGGGCGAGATTCGTGAGGCTGGTACCGTAAAAGGGAAGAAAACAGGGACTTTTGCAAAGTCTGACTGGATGGATATTGAGAAACAACGTGGTATTTCGGTCACGTCATCTGTTATGCAGTTTGACTATGATGGTAAGCGCGTGAACATCCTAGACACACCAGGGCACGAGGACTTCTCAGAAGATACTTATCGTACCTTGATGGCGGTGGATGCTGCGGTCATGGTCGTTGACTCTGCCAAGGGTATCGAGGCCCAAACCAAGAAATTGTTTGAGGTTGTGAAGCACCGTGGCATTCCAGTCTTTACCTTTATGAACAAGCTGGACCGTGATGGCCGTGAACCACTAGATCTCTTGCAAGAACTAGAAGAAGTCCTAGGTATTGCAAGTTATCCAATGAACTGGCCAATCGGGATGGGGAAAGCTTTTGAGGGCTTGTATGACCTCTATAACCAACGTTTAGAGCTCTATAAAGGGGATGAGCGTTTTGCTAGTCTAGAAGAAGGTGACCAGCTTTTTGGCAGCAATCCTTTCTACGCTCAGGTTAAGGACGACATCGAACTGTTGCAAGAAGCGGGAAATGAATTTTCAGAAGAAGCTATTCTTGCAGGAGAACTGACGCCAGTCTTCTTTGGTTCAGCCCTGACCAACTTTGGGGTGCAGACCTTCCTTGAGACCTTCCTTGAGTTTGCTCCAGAACCACATGGCCACAAGAAAACAGATGGCGAAATTGTGGATCCTTATGATAAGGATTTCTCAGGATTTGTCTTTAAAATCCAAGCCAACATGGACCCTCGTCACCGTGACCGCATTGCCTTTGTCCGTATCGTATCAGGTGAGTTTGAGCGAGGAATGAGTGTCAATCTGCCTCGTACTGGGAAGACTGCCAAGCTTTCTAATGTCACCCAGTTTATGGCGGAAAGTCGTGAGAATGTGACAAACGCTGTTGCAGGAGATATCATCGGGGTTTACGATACCGGTACTTATCAGGTTGGAGACACCTTGACGGTTGGAAAAAACAAGTTTGAGTTTGAACCACTGCCAACCTTTACCCCTGAGATTTTCATGAAAGTTTCTGCTAAGAACGTTATGAAACAAAAATCCTTCCACAAGGGTATCGAACAATTGGTGCAAGAAGGAGCCATTCAGCTTTACAAGAATTACCAAACTGGTGAGTACATGCTAGGAGCTGTCGGACAACTCCAGTTTGAAGTCTTTAAGCACCGCATGGAAGGCGAATACAATGCGGAAGTAGTCATGAGCCCGATGGGTAAAAAGACCGTTCGTTGGATCAAGCCTGAGGACTTGGATGAACGGATGTCCTCAAGCCGCAATATCTTGGCCAAAGACCGTTTTGACCAACCAGTCTTCCTCTTTGAAAATGACTTTGCCCTCCGCTGGTTTGCGGATAAGTATCCAGATGTAGAGTTGGAGGAAAAAATGTAACTCAGCACCAACAATTAGGAACTTTAGTTCCTAATTGTTGGACGCTAGTCGCTATTTGGCGAACTAGCTAACTGCCTTACTAACTACGTTTGGCAAATAGAACCGATTTGCCAAACTCCGTGTCGTAGTGTAAAATCGGCTTACCTAAACGCTTCACTAGGAAAAATCCACGAATCGATAATATTCGTGGATTTTTCCGTTGTAACGGGTAGTGAGAGGGCTAGCAACCTGCCTCACTAATTCATCGGCGAAAAATAATCGTTTTCGCCTCTTCGTGTCGTAGATTACGGCTATTAATTAGTATGGCATTTTTCTTAAATGCGTTGTAAGAAAAGTCCGCGAATGCTTTCGATTCGTGGATTTTTTCGTTGGAAAGGATAGAAAGTTACCTCGGCTACCGGCTTCATTGATTCATTTGTGAAACTGCCTTTAAATACTCTACTCCTAAAAGTCTGTGGATGCTATTGATTCATGGACTTTTTCTATATTTTGAATAAAAATCAATTCCCTGAGTGATTGGAATTATTTGCTCAATTTTTAAAGCATATAGAAATGGTTAAAAAATAAATAAAATATATTAACAGAACAATAAAATGAAGATTATATTGAAAAAACAGAATAGATTTGAAATCAAGTTATTTTTGAAATCATTTTCTTTCTTTAGGATATATTATAGATATTGAATTGTCGGTATATTTGGTATATAATAAGAAGATAGTATTTTATAGGTGAATAAATTCTTTTTCATATAGAGGGAAGTAACATGTTTTTTAGACGCCAGAAGGGTGAATATAGAGAAACAGACCGTGTAACTCGGTTCAAATTAATCAAATCAGGGAAGCATTGGCTACGGGCCTCGACTTCCCTTTTTGGCTTATTTAAGGTGATGCGTGGAAGTGCGGATGCGAGCCAAGTAAAGACAGAAATGGTTGAAAAGCAAGGAGGTCAGAAGTTGACCGGCTTGGATGTCTTGAAAGGGATAGCAGCTACGGGTACGATTTTAGGTGGTTTTGCTGCGACGCAAACGCGTGTTTATGCCAATGATGCAGTCGCTGTTGAAAAGACTGTCGAATCAAAAGATACCCTGGCGACGAGAGATTCAGTAGTGCTAGGGACGACACAGGATCATCAAGATGCTGCTAGCTTGTCTTTGTCTACCAGTCAAAGCCAGTCATTGTCAGAATTCAATTCGCAGAGCGCCAGTCAATCTGCCTCTACGAGCCAGTCTATCAGTGCCTCAAACTCTTCTAGCGTGAGCCAGTCGATGAGCCAATCTGCTTCCACTAGTCAATCCTTGGCAAACAGTCAAAGTGTAACTGCTAGTTCAAGTGAATCCCTTGGGACACAAAATCAAGCGAATAGTAATCTGTCAGAGAGAGCTTCAGTTGGTGTTCAAAGTCAGTACCAAGCAAGTGAGTCAGCTCGGGAGACAGTGAAAGAATCACAACCTTCGAAAGAATTAAAAGCAGTTGATTTTTCTACAGAATCCTTGCCTCAAAGTCAGTCTGGTCGTGTAAAGAATGAAGGTGTGACGGCTGAATCGAGTTTCACAATGACTTCTGTAGCCTTGACAGAAAAGCAAAGTGAAGAAAAACGGAAGAAATTAGAGGCCTTGTCTGCTGAGATTGGGCAGTTTCTAGCTCAAGCTCAGGGGCTTCCAAACTCGGATGAGGCGATCACGAAGGCTAGTCTAGCGAAGAATGAGATAGCAGAAGTCTTGAAAGGGGAAGCTTCTGACCTTGCCCCTATCCTACAAAAAGCTATAGAAGCTCGAAATAGTATTGCAAATGCTGTGTTACGTGCCAAGTCTGGACTTCGTGACAGCAGAAACGGACAAGCTTTGACCCAAGCTTCAAATACCGCTAGCTTCAGAGCTGCTAGGGATACAGAGAAGCCAGAACTTCAGAAAATAACCGTTACAGGTGGCGCAGTTCTAGAAGGACAAAAATTTAAAATTTATCGAGAAGAAAATTTTTCTGGGACCATTGAGTTTACTGATAACAGTGGTCGAATTGAACATGCAAAATTTGTTCCTACTGCTGTTCCCGCGGCCTATCCGGCTACTTCAACTGTTGTCTCATTCACTACGAGTAATGGTCAAAGTATCAGTATGATTGTTCCGACAAATAAACTAGCCAAAGATGGAAATGCTACAGCATCAAATCCTTTCACCGTTTCAATCACGGGTTCTGTTGGAAAAAATCAAGCAGTAAATAGTTTGTGGACTCGTTATGTTTTCACCTATGATCAGGAAGGTAATTTTAGCGGAAATACTACTGACGTAGGTCTTGTAAAAGATTTAACAGCCAACCCTGCCGCAATTCAATTTGAAGTCCATGCTCAGTCTGAAAAGTACGAACCAGCTATCAATGCTGAGGTGAATCGAAACTTTACTCTAACGGCCAATTCAGGGACTGTTTCTGTTGGTGAAGCCAGTCAGTACATCACGAATGCTACAGGGACACCAGAATTACCTACTACAGGAATTACTAAGGGAACTAGAACAACCTATACTTGGAAATCTGGAACCAATACGAATTTGTCTGCTGGTCGGCATACTTTGACAGCGGTGGTAACTTATCCAGATGGAAGTACGGATGAAATTGACGTGAGCTTTACTGTGCGCCCTCAGACGCCAAGGATAGAGAATCAATATCTTAACGAAAAAGGTGGGCTCTCAAATCAAGCGATTACGGTAGATGGGGTTGCTCCAGATGGGACTGTTACTCTTACAATTGCAGGGGAGACGTTCACCAAACAAGCAACGGTGAGCTCGACTAGTGTAACCTTTACTGCAAATGAGCTGAAGAAGGTATATGATCGTAATGGAGGACGACTTCCTAGTGGACCGGTGACTGCAAGTACGACAGTGGATGGTTTGGTTTCAGATACATTTAATGGACAAATCACGCCAAATCAAGCGTCAATTTCAGTAAGTAATAGCCAGTCTGCTTCAGCAAGTGCTAGTCAATCCGCCTCAGTAAGCTCCAGCCAATCTGCATCATTGAGTGCTAGTCAATCCGCCTCAGTAAGTTCAAGCGAATCTGCATCTGTAAGCTCGAGTCAATCCGCTTCAGCGAGCTCGAGTCAATCTGCATCATTAAGTGCAAGTGAGTCAGCATCAGTAAGTGCTAGCCAATCCGCTTCAGCGAGCGCAAGTCAATCAGCATCAGTGAGCGCAAGTCAGTCTGCCTCAGTAAGCTCGAGTCAATCTGCATCATTGAGTGCCAGCCAGTCAGCTTCGGTAAGTGCCAGCCAATCCGCTTCAGTAAGTTCGAGCCAATCCGCTTCAGTGAGTGCCAGCCAGTCTGCGTCCGTAAGCTCAAGCCAATCCGCTTCAGTGAGCGCAAGTGAATCAGCATCATTGAGTGCAAGTCAGTCTGCTTCAGCGAGTTCGAGTCAATCTGCATCTGCAAGTGCAAGTCAGTCAGCGTCAGTGAGCGCAAGTCAGTCTGCCTCAGTCAGCTCAAGCCGATCTGCATCAGTAAGTGCCAGTCAATCCGCTTCAGCCAGCGCGAGCCAATCCGCTTCAGTCAGCGCTAGCCAGTCTGCATCATTGAGTGCCAGCCAATCCGCATCATTGAGTTCGAGTCAATCTGCATCTGCAAGCTCCAGCCAATCAGCCTCATTAAGCTCGAGTCAATCAGCATCAGTAAGTTCGAGTCAGTCCGCTTCAGCGAGCGCCAGCCAATCAGCTTCAGTGAGCTCAAGTCAATCAGCTTCAGTGAGCTCAAGTCAATC